>DAIDAU010000021.1 GCA_027310465.1 Rhodocyclaceae bacterium | reverse complement strand
ACCGAGTACAACCTGGCGCTGGGCCAGAAGCGCGCGGAAGCGGTGCGCAAGGCGCTGGTGATGCTCGGCGTCCCCGATGCGCGGCTGGAAGCGGTCAGCTACGGCAAGGAGCACCTTCGTGCGACCTGCCACGAGGAGAAGTGCTGGGCCGAAGACCGGCGCGTCGATTTCTCCCAGAAGAAGCCCTAAGCCTCGCGGCAAGCCGGCGCTCGGACTTCGAAAATGCCGAGCGGCTCAAGTCCCACCCCGGCGTCCCGGTGACGCTGGTCGGCGACACCGGCGAGGTCGGCAGCAGTTCGTACGGCGTCGCACCGGCGCAGCGCCGCGCATCGGCGGTGGCCGACGCGCTCGTCGCCCTGGGCGTCGATCCGCGCCGGATCCGGGCACGCGCCGCGCATCGCGCTGATCCGCTCAACGGGTAGAATCCGCGGGTCGCAAATCGGCCCTCAGAAGCAGCGCCAGTAAGGAAATCCCGTATGCGGCGGCCAGCACGTCGCGAAGCCCGGTTGCAGCAGCTGCAACTGGCATTGCCGCACTTCCTGTTCCACCCTCGCCGCGCAGGCTTCGTCGCGCTGCGCGATGTCGGCCGCCACGTCGTCGAAGATGCGCCGGCGCTCGGTCTCGATCATGTGATCGACGACGCCGGCTGGCACGCCGGCATTCAGCATCGCGGCGATGCGCGCCGCGTGGAGGCGGTAATGGGAGTGGCTGGCGTCGATCTTGGCGATGATGTCTTGCGCGCTTTCGCCGCGCTTGGCCATGGCGACGATGTCGTCGGTGCCGAGCGTCGCCACCGGCGGCGGAATCTTGGCGTCGAGCGCGGCGCCGGTCAGCCGCTCGATCTTCGGCGGCTGGGCAGGCGGCGTTCCGGCGCAGCCGCCGAGCGCCACGGCGGCCGCGAAGATCCAACCCGTTTTCCCCCATCGGTGCATGGCCGGCCTCCATCGCTTGATGACGACAGGATTATGGTCGGGAACGCCGGGAGGATGCAATGATGCGTCTCGCCTCCCTGGGCAGCGGCAGCCGCGGCAACGCGACGGTCGTCGAAGCCGGCGCGACGCGCCTGCTGGTCGATTGCGGCTTCGGCCCGCGCCAGCTTTCCCAGCGCCTGGGCCGCCTCGGACTGAAAGCCGAGGACCTCGATGCGATCCTCGTCACCCACGAGCACAGCGACCACGCCGGCGGCGTCGCCGCGGTCGCCGCGCGCCATCGGCTCCCGGTCTACATGACCCACGGCACGCAAAGCGCCACGGCCCACGGTCCGATGGCGACGCTGTTCGACAGCCACGTTCCGTTCGCGATCGGCGACATCGAAGTGCATCCGTTCCCCGTGCCGCACGACGCGCGCGAGCCGGTGCAATTCGTGCTCAGCGACGGCCGCCATCGCTGCGGGCTGCTGACCGACATCGGCCACGTGACGTCGCACGTGCTTGCGATGCTGGCCGACTGCGACGCGCTGGTGCTCGAGTGCAACCACGACGCCGAGATGCTGGCGCGCGGTGCCTATCCCTATCCGCTCAAGCAGCGCATCGCCGGCCGGTTCGGGCATCTCGACAACGATGCGGCCGGGGCGCTGCTGCGCCGGATCGCTCACGATCGCCTGCAGCACGTGGTCTGCGCCCACCTGAGCCAGGAAAACAACCGTCCCGAACTGGCGCGCGCGGCGCTGGCGGCCGCGCTCGGCTGCGCGCCGGAAGGCATCGTCGCCGCCGAC
Source organism: Rhodocyclaceae bacterium (assembly GCA_027310465.1). Taxonomy (GTDB): domain Bacteria; phylum Pseudomonadota; class Gammaproteobacteria; order Burkholderiales; family Rhodocyclaceae; genus Nitricoxidireducens. Next base: position 4,971 of record DAIDAU010000021.1, on the reverse strand, counting down.
CAGGACAACGGCTTCGGCTGGCTCGCGCTCGGCTGACGAACGCGCTTCAATGCAGGCCGTGGCGCCGGTCCCAAGTCCGCAGCAGTTCGACTTGCACGCCTGAGGCGGCAAGGCGACCGTCAGCAGCGGCGGATCATCTCAATGCTCCATCGCCGGGACGACGGGTTCGGAATCGCAAAAAAAATGCCCCGAACGGGGCATTCTTTCGAAGTTGTGCCAGCCTTCCCGCGACGGAAGGCTGGTCCCATCTTCAATGCTGCTTACTTCTTCTCTTCTTTCTTCGGCTCAGCGGCGGGAGCGGCCGGCGCGGGAGCGGCACCTTCGGCGGGCTTGGCAGCGTCGGCGGGAGCGCCAGCGGCCAGAGCGGCGGGCGGGGTCGTTTCGGCGGGCTTCGGAGCCTCGGCGGCCGGGGCCGGAGCGGGGGCCGGAGCAGGAGCCGGAGCGGGCTTGCTGCAAGCAGACAGGGTCAGGGCGACGAGGGCAGCAACGAGAAGGGATTGTTTCATGGGGTTTACCTTTATCGACAAAGTTGAAGAATGACCGGGGGCGACCCGGACAGCCGCGGATTCTAGCACCGTTAAGCCATGATGATCCACGCGGAATTTCCGAATGCCATACGGCGGAGAGGTGCAAGGCAGACGTCAGCGGCGCGATTCACGCGAGCGCGAGAAAGCCGCAGCGGTACCAGTCATGGAGCAGCGCGCTGCCGTCGGCGCTGAGGTCGGACAAGTCCGACAAACGCCGTCGATCGGCGAGGTGGCGGAAATGCGGCCGATCGGCCGCTCCGACCTTCGCCGGCTCGCCGTTGATGAAGAACGAGTTTCCGCAAAACAGGAGCTGAGTGCGCGCATCGAGCCGCACCCCGCGCTTGGCTGCGGCGGCAAAGCGCGCGGCCGGCAGCGGGCGCGCCGGCCGCTCGAAGAAAACCTGGGCTTTCGGCTCGGTCAACAGGCTGCCGAGAAATTCCTTCACCGCCCGCTCGTCCCACTGGATGCCGTTCAGCATGGCCGCGACCTGCGCCACCATCTGCTTCGAGATTTCGGCCGGGTGGCGCTGCTGGCGCAGGCCGGAATCGGCGTAGCGCCCCCGCAGCTCGAGGCGTTCGGCGAGGAACATGAGGAACTGTTCGCCGAGTTCCTGCGCCGGCGCGGCGCGGAAGCCCACCGAGTAGGTCATGCATTCGCCGATGGCGATGCCGTCGTGCGCCCACTCGGGCGGCAGGTAGAGCAGGTCGCCGGGTTCGAGAACCCAGTCGTATTTCGGCCGGAAGTCCTGGAGGATGCGCAGCGGCAGTCCTTCGATCAGGCGCTGGTCCTTCTGGTTGCTGATGCGCCAGCGACGGCGGCCCATGCCCTGAAGCAGGAACACGTCGTAGCTGTCGAAATGCGGACCGACGCCGCCGCCGTCGGTCGCGTAGCTCACCATCAGGTCATCGAGCCGCGCGTAGGGGATGAAGCTGAATTCGCGCATCAGCCGGTCGGCTTCCGGCAGCAGCAGGTTGAGCCCCTGCACCAGCGCGGTCCAGGGCTTCTTCGCGCGGCGGAAGCGCTCGCGCGTGAACGGTCCGTGCTCGATGGTCCAGCGGCCGCCGGCCTGCGAGACGAAGCGCGATTCGGCGTCGTCGCTGCTGGCCAGGTCGAACATCTCGTCTCGCGAGAGCAGGCCGGTGAACCCGGGGATCGCGTTGCGCACCAGCAGCGGCTTCTTCTGCCAGTACTCGGCGAGGAACTGCTGCACGGACAGGCCGCCGAAGAGGCGCTGGAGGAAGGGCGTAGTCATGGCCCGGGATTATAATCGCGCCCTTTTCCCGCTCCGCCCCATGCCCCAAGCACTCATCGAATCGCTGGACAACGAAGGCCGCGGCATCGCACACACCGAAGGCAAGGTGATCTTCGTCGAAGGCGCCCTGCCGGGCGAAGTCGTCGAGTACTCGAGCTATCGCAAGAAGCCAAGCTACGAGCAGGCGCAGGCGACGCGGATCGTCAAGGCGTCGAGCCAGCGCGTGCAGCCGGCCTGTCCGCACTTCGGCGTCTGCGGCGGCTGCAGCATGCAGCACATGGAGGCGGGAGCGCAGACGGCCGCCAAGCAGCGCGTGCTCGAAGACGCGCTCTGGCACATCGGACGCTTGAAGGCCGAGACGATGTTCCCGCCGATCGCCGGGCCGGCCTGGGGCTACCGCTATCGCGCCCGCCTGTCGGTGCGGCTCGTGGCGAAGAAGGGCGGCGTGCTGGTCGGCTTCCACGAGAAGCGCAGCAGCTATGTCGCCGCGATGGATTCATGCGCGGTGCTGCCGCCCGCGGTCTCCGCCCTGTTGCCGCGGCTGCGCGAACTCGTCGGCCAGCTGTCGATTCCCGACCGCCTGCCGCAGATCGAGCTGGCCATCGGCGACGGCCAGACGGTGCTGGTGTTCCGCATCCTGGAGCCGCTGACCGAGCGCGACGAGACGCTGCTGCGCGAGTTCGCCGACCGGCACAACGTAGTGATCCATCTGCAGACTGGCGGCCCGGCGACGGCGGCGCTGTTCCATCCGGCCGACGCTGGGCCGCTCGAATACTCGCTGCCGGACTTCGGCGTCAGGCTGCGCTTCTCGCCGACCGAATTCACGCAGGTCAACCACGGCGTCAACCGCATGCTGGTGCGCCGGGCGCTCTCATTGCTGCGGCCGCAGGCGGGCGAGCGCATCGCCGACATGTTCTGCGGGCTGGGCAACTTCACGCTGCCGATCGCGCGTTCCGGAGCCGGCGTCGTCGGCATCGAAGGCAGCCAGGCGCTGGTCGACCGCGCCCGCGGCAATGCCGAACTCAACGGCTTGGGCGAGCGCTGCTCGTTCGCCGTCGCCAACCTGTTCGAGGCGACGTCCGAGAGCGTCGCCGCGCTCGGGCGCTTCGACAAGATGCTGATCGATCCGCCGCGTGAGGGCGCGGTGGAACTGGTGAAGAGCCTCGGTGCGGACGCACCGTCGCGGATCGTCTATGTCTCGTGCAATCCGGCGACCCTCGCGCGCGATGCGGCGGTGCTGGTGCACGAGAAGGGATACGCGCTGCGCGGCGCCGGCATCGCCAGCATGTTCCCGCAAACCTCGCACGTCGAATCGATCGCGCTGTTCGAGTGCTGATGAAAAAGAAAGGGCGGCCGCAGCCGCCCTTCGCTGTTGCGTACTGCGCGGGTCAGTCGCGGTCGCCCGAGAACGCCATCAGCAGGTTCAGCAGGTTCACGAAGACGTTGTAGATGTCGAGGTAGACGCGCAGCGTCGCCGTGACATAGTTGGTCTCGCCGCCGTGCACGATGCTGTTGATGTCGTAGAGGATGTAGGCCGAGAACAGCACCACCGCGATCGCCGAGATGGCGAGGTACATCGCCGGGATCTGGAAGAAGATGTTGGCGAGCGAGGCCAGCAGGATCAGGATCAGGCCGGCGAACAGGAACTTGCCGATGTTGCTGAAGTCGCGCTTGGTGGTCGACGCGATGCCGGCCAGTGCGAAGAAGATGCCGCCGGTTCCCGCCGCCGCCATCGCGATCAGCGTGCCGCCGTTGGAGAAGCCCAGCGCCGCGCGCAGGATGCCGGAGAGCATCAGCCCCATGAAGAAGGTAAAGCCGAGCAGCAGCATCACGCCCATGCCGCTGTTCTTGGTCCGCTCGATGCCCCACATGAAGCCGAAGGCGATGGCGATGAACAGCAGGAAGGACATCAGCGGGCTGCCGACGAGGGGCGCGAAGTGGAACTGCACGCCGAGCAGCGCGCCGGCCACGGTCGGCACCATCGACAGGGCGAGCAGCGCGTAGGTGTTGCGCAGCACGCGGTTCTGTTGCTGGGCAATCTCCTGCGAACTGGACGGATATTGGCCGAATTGGATGTCTTGCATGGAAGGAATTCCTCCGTTACGGGAAAGGTGCTGCGAATAAGACTATAGAAAGCAGGTCCAAGTTTCAAGCCGCATATGGGGCGGACTCCCGGTATTTCAAGGGCTTTGGCAGTGGGGCGTTATAATCCGCGCGCCTTAAGGCAGCATTACGGGCCTCGCCGAAGCCCGATCCGGCGCGGACATGGATGGGTGGCAGAGCGGTTGAATGCACCGGTCTTGACAACGCGCCCGCAGGGCTCGTTGCGGCGTAGGCTAACGCGGGTTTTCGCGTTAAGCCGCGAAGCGGCGGCCGCAGCCAAAACCGGCAAGGCAGCGGTACGGAGGTGTGGCAGAGTGGTCGATTGCACCGGTCTTGAAAACCGGCAAGGGGCAACCCTTCGTGAGTTCGAATCTCACCGCCTCCGCCAGATGACTTGATGTAACAGGGGTTGCTGAGCCTGAGCCTGGTTCTATTTGTACCCACAAACGCTCCTCTGCGGCATGTCGGATTGTTTGGGGTGACGGAGTCGAATGACAAGCGGCTACGGGAGGCGACTAATGCCCGTCCCCGCCACCATTTCTTTATTGCGCTGTCACGCTCTACGATCTACTGAGCGCCCACAATTCCTCGCAGAAGCTTGGCTGCCGAAGTTCGAACTGCGTTGCCGGCATCCCGCAGTTGTCCGTAACTCTGCTCGGTATCCGACATGAACGCCTCCCATTCTGAGTTGCCGCCATAGTTCAAATCGCCTTGCTTCTTCTCCAGTACCTTTTGGGAGGTTTGCAGGAGTGCGATCTTCCTCGCGCGGCATAGAGCGACGTATGCTTTGACTTGATCCAACAACTCGGGAAGGTAGAGTCCCGCTAGGGCAGTAGTGCGATCCAGCGGATCAGTATCGTCGCCCGTCTGTCCTATAAAAAGGCTGAGTTGGAGCCTCTCAAGGTACGTGTCACATTCCAGAACCAACGTCATTAAGTCCTCGATCTTTTTCACCCGAAGCGCCGACCATTCGCGCTTCACCCAGTCAGCGTGGGCAATCTCGGTCTTGATTCCCTCAACCAGTGTCGTGTTCGCGTGTAGTTGGCTCTGCAAGGCCTGGAAGTCTTCCTTGGTCGCAAGGTTCTTTCC
>DAIDAU010000095.1 GCA_027310465.1 Rhodocyclaceae bacterium | reverse complement strand
GCCGCGCTGGTTTCCATCCGCGACATCGCGGACCGCGCGCCGCGCGCCATGGCGGAGGGCGAGACGATCGCGCTCGGCAGGCATGCGCTGCGCTGGTTCGATACGCCGCACCTGCCGCACGCCTGGGACTGCGGGCTGCTGATGGACGAGACGGCGTCGACGCTGCTCTGCAGCGACCTATTCACTCAGCCGGGCAGCGGCGATCCGCCGCTGACGCAGTCCGATATCCTCGGTCCCAGCGAGTCCTTCCGCCAGGTGATGGATTACTGGGCGCACAGCCGTGACACGCGGGCGCTGCTGACGAAGCTCGCGGCGGCGAAGCCGACGACGCTCGCCTGCATGCACGGCAGCGCGTGGCGCGGCGACGGCGCAGCGCTGCTGCTGGCGCTGGCGGATGCGCTCGAAGCATGAGCGGGCGCACCGACCCGGAGGACGGCACCGCGTTCGCGACGCTGCTCTATCGCTACGTCTTCTTCGACTGGCTGTTCGCGGATTTCGCCAAGGCGCGCAGCCTGTTCGAGCGCCACGCGGCGTGGCAGCACAACCGCGCGATGCGCCGCCACCTGCCGGTCTATCTGCGCCGCTGGGCGGTGGTGGCCGCGATCGCCTTCGCGCTCGGCTGGCTGTTCGAGCAGACCGTGGATGCGACCGTGGCGGCCTGCTTCTTCACCGGCTGCGCGATGACGATGACGGGCGTGGCGCAGATCTGCGCGCTGTGGCTGCTGCTCGGCCGGCCCGACATGCCGCGCACTGGCGGAAATCCGTCGACGGGTGAGAAAATGCTCGCCCGATCGCCCCGCCGCTTGACGCCGCCCGATGACCGAGGAGACAAGCTGTTCCTGCAGTTGTAGTGCCGCCGCTACGCCCCCGGCGAATGCCGAAGAAGCGCGCGTGCTGCTCGTTCTGCTCGGCCTCAACGCGCTGATGTTCGTCGTCGAGATGGTCGCCGGCTGGTGGGCGGGATCGGCGGGCCTGATCGCCGACGCGGCCGACATGTTTGCCGACGCGGCGGTGTACGGCGTCGCGCTCTACGCCGTGGGCCGCGACGCGCGGCACAAGCTCGCGGCGGCGCGATTGTCCGGCCTGCTGCAGCTCGCGCTGGCGCTGGGCGCGCTGACGGAGACGGCGCGCCGCGCTCTCACCGGCAGCGCCGCGGAAGAGGCCGCGATGATCGGCATCTCGCTGCTGGCGCTGGCGGCCAACGTCGCCTGCCTCGTGCTGATCGCGCGGCACCGCCACCGCGGCGTGCATATGCGCGCGAGCTACATCTTCTCGGCCAACGACGTGCTGGCCAACCTGGGCGTGATCGTCGCCGGCGTGCTGGTGGGCTGGACGGGCAGTTCGGTGCCCGACCGGATCGTCGGCTTCGTCATCGGCGCGATGGTGCTGGCCGGCGCCGTGCGGATCCTCCGGCTGCGCTGAACGGCGGCCGATGAGGCTGGCATTTGCGCGCCGTTTGGCGCAGAATGCCCAACATGCTGATGCGGGCTCTCCGGAAACCAGTCGTCCGCCTGGCGGCGCTCCTCGCCGCCGCCGCCGCTCAGTTCGTGGGCCATGCGGCATGCGCCGCAGCCAAGCCTCCCATCGTCATCGCCCACGTCGCCCCGACGACAGGACGCTTTTCGCTGCACTCGGAAGCCGATCGCCGCGGCGTCGAGATGGCGGTCGACGAGTTCAATGCGCGCGGCGGCGTGCTGGGCCGCGAGCTCGTGCTGGTGTCGCGCGATCCGACGCTCGATCCGGGCCAGGCCGCGAAGGTCGCCGACGAGCTGATCGCGCGCACGCAGATCGGCTTCATGGTCGGCGCCATCAGTTCCGGCGTCGCGGCGAGCATCTCGGCCGTGTGCCAGAAGTACGGCGTGATCTTCATCAACACCAATTCCTCGGCGCCGTCCGAGGCGGCGGAGAACGCGCACCGCACCAAGTTCGTGTTCGACGCCAATGCCGCCAACTACAACCACACGCTGCTCAAGTACGCCCTGAGCCGCCATGCCTCGAAGCGCGTCGCGCTGCTCACCGAGGACGACGAATGGGGCCGCAGCAGCGCCGCGGCGTCGCGGCCCTACGTCGCCGACTACGGCGGCACGGTGGTGGGCGAGGTGGTGGCGCCCGAGTCGCTGCCCGATCCGGCCGGCGTCATCGCCCAGGTCGCCGCGCTGAACGCGGACGTCGTGGCGGTGAACATCAGCGGCGACAACCAGATCAAGCTGTTCGCGCAGATCGGCGCCGAGACGCTCAAGCGGCAGTCGTGGGTCGTCGGCGAAGTCGATTGGGAGGACCTCTATCCGGCGCCGGGCACGCCGCGCCCGCTGTTCGGCGTGACGTGGGCGTGGAACTTCAAGACGCCGGGAACGGCTGAGTTCGTCGCGCGCTATCGCCAGCGCTACGGCCATACGCGGCTCGACTATCCGGGCCACGTCACGCACTCCGCCTATCTCGCGACCAAGGCGCTGCTCGCCGCGATCGCGCGCGCCGGCACCACCGACAACCACGCCGTGATCCAGGAGCTCGAGCGCTACAAGGCGACGGCCGCGGAGCGCATGCAGGATGCACCGGCGTTCATGGACCCGGTCAGCCATCATTTGCAGCAGAGCACCTACATCGCCACCTGGCATCCGCGCAGCGATCATCCCGAACGCGGGCTGGAAGTTCTCGGGCACTTCGCGCCCGAGCAGGTGCGATATGCCAGGGAGCGGACGACCCGGCTGGAGTCTCTCGCCGATACGCCGCATTACGCACCTTGACGTTCCGCTTCGGCCTCATCTCGCGCATCGCCCTGCTGGTCGTGGGCATCGAAGTCGCCGCCTTCGGCGCGCTCGGCTGGTTCTACATCGACCGCTACACGGCGGCGGCCGACGAGCGCCTGCGTTCGCGGCTGCGGCTCGTCGAGACCATGATCACGCGGGAGGAGCTGCCGGTCAGCGTGATCTCGCGCAAGGAGCTCGTCAGCGACCTGCTCGGCGCGCCCTATGTCGACGGCATGGTGGTCGGCGGCAGCGGGCGGGTGATCGTCGCCGCCGATCCGCTCAACCTGGGCCGGCCGGCGCAGGACGTCGCCGGCATCGACGTGCGCTGGTTCGCGGATGCGGCGCCGAACCACCAGTTCGTCCAGGGACGCGACACGCTGACGAGCGTTGCGCACGTGCACCGGACGACGGACATGGCGGCCGTCTATTTCACCGTGCTGACGATCAGCACCGCCGAACTGCAAGCGCAGAAGCGCTCGATCGTCCTGTGGGGCGAAGCCGGATCGCTGCTGTTCATCCTGCTCAGCTCGGCCGGCGTCGTGCTGGTCGCCCAGCGCCTCATCACGCGGCGCATCCACGCCTCGGTGGCGGTCCTCAAGAGGGTCGAGGAGGGCGCGCTCGGCGAACGCATTCCGGTGGCCTCCGACGACGAACTCGGGCAGCTGCAGCACGGCATCAATTCGATGACCGAGAAGCTCGCCGCGCTGCTCGAGCAGCAGCGGCAGGCGACCGACGACCTGCAGAAGCAGACGGAGCTGCTGCAGTCGGTCATCGAGCACGCGCCGATCCGCGTGTTCTGGAAGGACGGCGACTCGCGCTACCTCGGCTGCAACACGCTGTTCGCCGGGGATGCCGGCTTCGATCGTCCCGACGAGCTGATCGGCAAGACGGACTTCGACATGGCGTGGCGCGACCAGGCGGCGCGCTACCGGGCCGACGACCGCGCGGTGATGGCATCCGGCACGCCCAAGCTCGACTTCGACGAGCCGCAGACGACGCCGGACGGCGGCACCCTCTGGCTGCGCACCTCGAAGGTGCCGCTGCTCGGCACGGACCGGCGCGTCATCGGCGTGCTCGGCATCTACGACGACGTCACGCAGCGCAAGCGCGACGCCGACGAGCTCGAGCGCCATCGCGAGCATCTCGAGCAGATGGTCGAGGAGCGCACCAACGAGCTGTCGGTCGCCAAGGAGGCGGCCGAGGCCGCGAACGTCGCCAAGAGCGCGTTCCTCGCCAACATGTCGCACGAGATCCGCACGCCGCTGCACGCCATCCTCGGCATGGCGAACCTGATCCGGCGCTCCGGGGTGACGCCGGCGCAGGCGACGCAGCTCGACCGCATCGACGTCGCCAGCGAGCATCTGCTCGGCATCATCAACGCCATCCTCGACCTGTCGCGCATCGAGGCGGACAAGTTCGCGCTCAATGTCGCCGAGCTGAACGTCGGCGCCATCGTCAACAACGTCTGTTCGATGATCGGCGACGCGGCGCAGGCCAAGGGGCTGCGCGTCCTCGTCGAGAGCGACCCGCTGCCGCCGCGGCTGCTCGGCGATGCCACGCGGCTGCGCCAGGCGCTGCTCAACTACGCCGGAAACGCCGTCAAGTTCACCGAGCGCGGCAGCGTGACGGTGCGCGCCAGGGCAGCGCAGGAGGATGCCGAGGCGGTGCTGGCCCGCTTCGAAGTGAGCGACACGGGCATCGGCATCGCGCCCGAACACGTGGCGCAGCTGTTCAACGTCTTCGAGCAGGTCGACAGCTCCTCCACGCGCCAGTTCGGCGGCACCGGGCTCGGCCTGGCGATCACGCGCCGCCTGGCGCGGCTGATGGGCGGCGACGCCGGCGTGACGAGCACGCCGGGTGCGGGCAGCACCTTCTGGTTCACCGCGCGGCTGGCGAAGGCCGCGGGGCACCCGCCGGCGCCGGCGCCGCGCGAGGCCGAACCCGAGGCGGTGCTGAAGCGCGACTACGGCGGCTTGCGTATCCTGCTTGCCGACGACGATCCCGACAACCGCTACATCACGCAGGCGCTGCTCAGCGACGTCTGGCCGAAGATGGACCTCGCGGCGGACGGCGTCGAGGCCGTCGAGCTGGCGAGCCGCAACCGCTACGACATCATCCTGCTCGACATGCGCATGCCGCGCATGGACGGCATCGAGGCCGCGCGGCGCATCCGCGAACTGCCCGGCGGCAAGGAGCCGCTGATCCTGGCGCTGACCGCGAACGTCTTTCCCGAGAACCGGCGGCAGTGCCTGGAAGCGGGTATGGACGACTTGATCCCCAAGGCGGCCAAGGCCGAGGCGCCGTTCGCCGCCATTCTCGAAGGCCTGAGGCGCAAAGCGCGCTGAGCGCTGCCGCGCAGGCACGCGCGTTGCTCGTCTCGCTGCGTGGCAGTCGTCCCTACGAGGAGGCAGGCATGGCTCGAAAAGACCGCATCCACGATGCGCCGAACCCCAGGCGCGAGCACCAGTTGGTGGAAGGCGAGCCGCGCGCGCCCGGCCAACCGGCGCCGGGCAAGGCGGAAAGCGAGGAAGAGCTCAAGCGCAACCGCGAGCGGCTCAACGTCGATGACCGGCACAAGACGCCCGAGATGGAGAAGGGGCATCGCGGAACATTTCCGTGAGCCGGTAAATCGCACCGGTATTTCTTGCCATGAGCCTCAAGGCGGCGATCGGCGCGGCATGTGTCGCCCTGCTCGTGGCGCGCGGACTGTCGCCCGGCCCCGCAGCGGACGCGGAGGCGCGCGACACCTGCCGGCTGCCGCGCCAGATGCCCGTGCATTGGCTGCGGCCGCTGAGCGAGGGGCCCTTCATTCGATCGCCTGGCCGGCGCAGAGATGCGCAACGGCCTCGAGGTCGCCCGATGCCATTCAGTTGACCGGAATCAGGCCGGCGATCGGGTACATTTCGCCCCATGGCGAAACTCACACTCGATCGCATTCTGCAGAGCCAGGGATTCGGCACCCGCAAGCATTGCCGCGAACTGGTGCGCGCCGGCGAAGTGCGCGTGCATGGCGAAACGATCGCCGACGCGGCGGCGAGCTTCGATGCCGACGGCCTGCACTTCGAGGTCTTCGGCGAAACATGGACGTTCCGCCGGCACCTCTATCTCGCGCTCGACAAGCCGGCAAACTACGAATGCTCGCGCAAGCCGAGCCATCATCCGGGCGTGCTGACGCTGCTGCCCGAGCAGTTCGCATGGCGCGACGTGCAGCCGATCGGACGGCTCGACCACGACACGACGGGATTGCTGCTGCTGTCGGACGACGGCGCCTTCATCCACGCGCAATCGTCGCCGCGCCGCCACGTGCCGAAGATCTACGTCGCGACGACGCATGCGCCGGTGACGGCGGAACTCGTCGCGCACTTGGAGGCAGGCGTGCAGCTCCACGACGAGCCGGCCCCGCTGGCAGGCAAGGCGCGGCAGCTCGGTGAGCATGCGATCGAGCTTGTGCTCGAAGAGGGGAAGTATCACCAGGTGAAGCGCATGCTGGCGGCGGCAGGGAACCACTGCGTCGCGCTGCGGCGTGTGGCGATCGGCGGGTTGACGCTCGAGGGACTTGGGCTGGGGGAGGGGGAGTGGTGCTACCTCGATGAGGAGGCGCTTGGGTTGCTGGCGGAGCGCGGGTCGTAGGACTTGGACTCTTCTTTTAACCGCCAAGGGCGACGGGTGGTCGTCGCCGCTTCGTGTCCCCCGGCGGACAAGAGCGATAAAGCGTCCGCCGGGGGACATGGAGCACAGCAGACCACCCCGGCGGCACGAGCCGCGCAGAGCGCCGCCGGCCCGACGCAGTGGATCACGCCTTCTTGACGAACTCCGACTTCAGACCCATCGCGCCGACGCCGTCGATCTTGCAATCGATGTCGTGATCACCGTCGACGAGGCGGATGTTCTTGACCTTGGTGCCGACCTTGACCACCAGCGACGAGCCCTTGACCTTGAGGTCCTTGATGACGGTCACGCTGTCGCCGTCCTGCAACACGTTGCCCACGGCATCGCGCA
>DAIDAU010000016.1 GCA_027310465.1 Rhodocyclaceae bacterium | reverse complement strand
CCTCGCAGATCCTGGTGCAGGACGCCGAGAACAACAAGCTCGCCCGCGACGTGTTCAACGAAGCGTATCTCATGCACACCTCGACCTCGCCGCAGTACGCCATCATCGCCTCGTGCGACGTGGCGGCGGCCATGATGGAAGAGCCCGGCGGCACCGCGCTGGTCGAGGAGTCGATCATGGAGGCGCTCGACTTCCGCCGCGCCATGCGCAAGGTTGACAAGGAGTGGGGGGCGGACTGGTGGTTCCAGGTGTGGGGCCCCGACGACCTGTCGGAAGAAGGCATCGAGGAGCGCGACGCCTGGATGCTCAAGCCGGGCGCACGCTGGCACGGCTTCGGCAAGCTCGTCAAGGGCTTCAACCTGCTCGATCCGATCAAGGCGACGGTGATCACGCCGGGGCTCGACGTCGACGGCGAGTTCTCCGACAGCTTCGGCATCCCCGCCGCGATCGTCACCAAGTACCTCGCCGAGCACGGCGTCATCGTCGAGAAGTGCGGCCTCTACTCGTTCTTCATCATGTTCACCATCGGCATCACCAAGGGCCGCTGGAATACGCTGGTGACCGCGCTGCAGCAGTTCAAGGACGATTACGACAAGAACCAGCCGCTATGGAAGGTGTTGCCCGAGTTCGTCGCCAAGCATCCGCGCTACGAGCGCGTCGGCCTCAAGGACCTGTGCAGCGAGATCCACGGCGTCTACAAGGAGAACGACGTCGCGCGCCTGACCACCGAGATGTACCTCTCCGACATGGAGCCGGCGATGGTGCCGTCGCAGGCCTTCGCCATGATGGCGCACCGCGAGATCGAGCGCGTGCCCATCGACGAGCTCGAAGGGCGCGTCACGGCGGTGCTGCTGACGCCCTATCCACCGGGTATTCCGCTGCTGATCCCGGGCGAGCGCTTCAACAAGACCATCGTGCGCTACCTGCAGTTCGCCCGCGAGTTCAACGAGCGCTTCCCCGGCTTCGAGACCGACATCCACGGCCTGGTGAAGGACGCCGACAAGCGCAAGCACGGCTACTACGTCGACTGCGTGGTGCGCGACTAGCCGGCCTCGTCGCCCGCGCCCGCGGGGCAGGCGGCTGCGCCCTCCGGCGCCGCGAACTCGTTCGAGGTGATGCCGCAGTGCTGGCAGCCCGACAGCTCGACGCGGAAGGGCGGCGTCGCGATGGCGACCTCCACGGTCAGCATGGACCTGCCGCAGCATGGACAGAGGGGCGACGGTTCCGGCTCCGACTGCGTCCACATGCGCTCCTCCTTTCGGCTCTCGTCAAGGCTCTCGTAAAAATGCAATTCGCATTTTCCGGAAATCTACTACCGGTCTCGCCAAATAGCAACCGATAGTCGCATTGCGGGTGATAGCTTGGACCTATGTCCGGGTCATTGAACATAGAACGGGCCGCGTTCTGCGAGCGGCTCAAGTCGGCGATAGCGCGCTTCGAACCGCAGGGGCGCACCGGGGCGGCCTGGTTGGCCCGCGAATTCAACCAGCGCTACGACGGCCGGCCGATCAGCGTCCACGCCGCGCGCAAATGGCTGATGGGCGAGTCGATCCCGGCGCACGACAAGCTGCTGACGCTGGCCGGATGGCTGCGGGTGTCGGCGGAGTGGCTGGTCTACGGCGCCGGCTCGATGACGCGCATCTCCGCGGTCCAGCAGGACCCCGCGCGCTACGCCGTCATCGACGTCGATCTGGTGCGGGAGATCAATGCGCTGAACCAGGAGCACCGCGCCATCATCCGCGAGATGGTGGCCCTGTTCGCCCGCATGGAAGGGCGCGGGACGAAGCGCTAGCGGCTTCCGGCGCGCCGCGCCGGAAGCGGTGGACTCAAAGGTGCAGCAGCGCCATGCCGGCGATGGCGCAGCCGATCCCGGAAGCGCCGTAGACGCCGAGCAGCAGCCACTTCTTGCGCGTCAGCAGGGCGATCGCGGAGAGCGCGATCGAGATCTGCAGCAGCGTCGTGGCGAGCGCCCAGCGGCCGTGCAGGTGCATCTCGGCGTCGGCCTCGTGGTTGGCTTCCTTGGCGGCGTGCTCGAGTTCCTCGGCCTTCGCCTTGATCTCGTCCTTCTCGCCCTTGTAGCGCTCGACGGCCTTGACGAACTTGTCGCGCTCGTCGCCCCGGGTCAGCGCCACCGACAGCTCGGCGAGATTCTGCTTGTTGCTCTTGGCCTGGTAGTAGTTCCACTGGTCGGACGCGGCGGTCTTCTGGATCGCCGCCTCGTTCTTGTAGAGCAGCGCCGCGTTCTGCGTGTGGCCGCCCTCGTAGCTGAACAGCGCGCCGAGCGTCGACAGGACGGCCGTCAGCACCGCGATCTTCGAGGCGAAATCGTCGCCGCCGTGACCGCCTTGGCCGGCGTGCTCGACCGCGTGATCGTGGGGCCCGTGTACGTGGAAACCGTGTCCTGACATTCTGTTACTCCCTGATGCGCTGATAGGTGACGAAAGCGTAGTCGAGGCCGTTTACGGATTTGTGTCGCTCGCGCGCGGTTTCGCGCCAGAGCTCGCGGTCGAATGCGGGAAAGAAGGCATCGCCCTCGCAGCCGACGTCGACCTCGGTGAACTCGATGCGGTCCGCCAGCGGCAGCGCCAGCGCGTAGATTTCGGCGCCGCCGATCACGAAAGCCGCGTCGTTGCCCGCCGCGGCGACCGCCGCCGGCAGCGAATGCGCGATCACCGCGCCCTCGGCACGGAATGCCGCGTCGCGCGTGACGACGATGTTGAGCCGCTGCGGCAGCGGCTTGAACTTCGCCGGCAGCGAATCCCAGGTCTTGCGGCCCATGATCACCGCGTGCCCGGTCGTCAGCGCCTTGAAATGCGCGAGATCCTCCGGCAGGTGCCAGGGCAGGCGGTTGTCCTGGCCGATGACGCCGTTGCGGCCGACGGCGGCGATGAGCGTGAGCGTGGGAGCGCGCATGGGGCGCAAATTATAACGGGGGCGACCACCGCGAGAAACTGTAGCAGACTCGTCCTGCTTGAAAGCGCGCTGGTACCAAGGTAATAGACATTTCGTCGAATTGTCGATACTAGGACATGTAAGTATGATGTCGGAAAATTCCGACCCGCCCCGCCCCTCCGGGATCGCAATAAGAAATAAAGCGCCGCCTACATCCCCGCGCCGCCGCTCCCCTGCAAAACGGCCTCCGTGCCGAAGAGAAAACGAAAAGCTGGATTACCAGCTTCTGTAGTGAAGCCGAGTGCTTGGTCAAAGCGATACCGCGGTACTGCGGCACCGGTGGATTTTCGCGAAAAGGGGTTCGGGGCGCATGCCCAAGAGATTGCTTAAAGTCGTCGCTCGCCGGCTCAGCCGGGAGTCGGAGGCGCCTGCGCCTACCTACGCGCTGTCCGTCGAGGATCTCGTATGGGTCATGGGCAGTTTCAGCGCCCTGAATCGGAGGCCCTTCGATGCCGAACTGCTGATCCGCCAGTTCCCGCCGCCTTACTCGACCGACTCCCTCATTCATGCCGCCCGCGCGCTGGGCTTCCGCATCGGGCGCAAGGACTGCGGCAGCGCCGCGATTCCGCAGCTCAATCTGCCTTGCCTCGTGATCCTTCGGGAGGGGGAAGCCAATTACCGTCCCGCCATCGTCGTGCAGGCGGACGCCGAAAGCGTCACGCTCTTCATCGCCGGCACCAACACGCCGAGGTCGCTGTGCCACGCCGACTTTGCCGCACGCTACGCGGGCATCGCCTTCCACCTTGCCCTCGAGGCCAAAGGCGTCCAGGATCCCGACGGCGCACTGTCCTCGCAGTCCGCCTTCGGCTTCCACTGGTTCATTCCCGAGCTACTCAAGCATCGCCGCGTCTGGCGCGACGTGCTGATCGCCTCGCTGGTGATCCAGCTCCTGGCGCTCGGCACGCCGCTGTTCACCCAGGTGATCATCGACAAGGTCGTCGTGCATCGTACCGAGAGCACACTTATCGTCATCGCCATCGGGCTGGCCGTATTCAACATCTTCTCGGCATTACTCAGCTGGGTGCGCCAATACCTGATCCTGCACACCGGCAACCGCGTCGACGCCGTGCTGGGCGCTGCCGTATTCGACCACCTGTTCCAGCTGCCGCCGCGCTATTTCGAGCACCGGCCCACCGGCGTCATCGCCGCGCGCATGCACGGCGTCGAGACCATCCGCGAATTCATCGCCAGCGCAGCCGTCACGCTGGTGCTCGACATGCCCTTCCTGCTGATCTTCGCCGGGATGATGTTCTACTACAGCGTCAGCCTCACGCTCCTGGTTCTCGCCATCATGGGCGTGATCGTCGCACTGAGCCTCGCCGTGGCGCCGGTCTTCCGCAACCGCCTCAACGAGCAGTTCCTCATAGGCGCGCGCAACCAGGCCTTCGTCACCGAATACGTCGCCGGCCTCGAGACCGTCAAGTCGCTGCAGATGGAGCCGCAGCTCAAGGCGCGCTACAGCGACTACCTCGCCGAGTACCTGCGTTCGGGCTTCGAGGTGCGCCAGATCGGCAACACCTACAACGTCCTCGCCAACGGCCTGGAGCAGCTCATGACCATGCTTGTGCTGGTCGTTGGCGCCTACATCGTGATGAGCGGCAGCGACTTCACCATCGGCATGCTCGTCGCCTTCCAGATGTTCTCCGGGCGCGTGTCGCAGCCGATGCTGCGGCTGGTCGGCCTGTGGCAGCAGTTCCAGCAGGCCACCCTCTCGGTGCAGCGCCTCGGCGACATCATGAACGCGCCGACCGAACCGTACTCCGTCACGCCGACCCGCACGCGCGAAGGCAAGGGCCGGATCGAGATCGAGGACTTGAGCTTCCGCTACGCCGACAACCTGCCCTTCCTCTACCAGGGCTTCCGCCTCAAGGTCGAGCCCGGCCAGATCATCGCCATCATGGGCCCTTCGGGCTCGGGCAAGAGCACGCTCGCCAAGCTGCTGCTCGCCTTCTACGTGCCCTCGGGCGGGACCATCAAGCTCGACGGCAACGACATCCGCTACCTCTCCGCCAACGAGCTGCGCCAGACCTTCGGCGTCGTGCCGCAGGAGACCACGCTGTTCTCCGGCACGCTCTACGACAACCTGCTGATGGCCAACCCGCACGCCACGTTCGAGCAGATCGTCAACGCCTGCCGCATGGCCGAAATCCACGACGTCATCGATAAGCTGCCGCAGGGCTACCAGACCGAGATCGGCGAGCGGGGCGTCGGCCTTTCCGGCGGGCAGAAGCAGCGTCTGTCCATCGCGCGTGCCCTGCTCAAACAGCCGCGCATCCTGATCTTCGACGAAGCCACCAGCAGCCTCGACGCCGCCACCGCCGAACACTTCGGCACCACCATCAACCAGCTAAAGGGCAAGGTCACCATGCTCTTCATCACTCACGCGCTACCGAAGTCGATGCAGATCGACGGCCTGGTGCGCATTGGCGCCGACAAGCTTGCGATCGTGCCCAGTGAGCCCGCCGATAAGAACGACGCAGTCGGCGCACCGATACCCGTTTCTTAACTAAGGAGAAATCATGAGGAAGTCTCACCCGTTGTCGCTAGTTCTGGCCTGCATGGCGGCCATTGCATGCTGTGCCGCCCAAGCGGAGGACACCGGCTATTACGGATATCTGGCGACTGGCCAGAGCAAGAGCACGGGCCGAAAGACCGAGATCGGCAACTCGATCATCGCCGCTGGCGTGGCGCCGTCCGCGCTGACATCCAGCGCGGACGAAACCGATACGACGTGGAAACTGCAGGTCGGCTATCGGTTCAACCCCAACTTCGCTGTGGAAGGAGGCTACGTTGATCTTGGGAAATTCACTTACGATGCGCGAGCCACCGTACCGGCCGCCACGCGGCACGGCGATATCAAGATCGACGGATGGAACGTCGATCTCGTCGGCTATCTGCCCTTCTCGGAATCCCTGACTGGTTTCGCCAAACTCGGCGCCTTCGCTTACGACGTGACCTTCACCTGCTCGGGCACCGGCATTCCCTGCAGCAATCAGACTCGCTCTGCTAGTGGAACCAGCACCCACTATGGGCTGGGTGTCGCCTGGACCTTCAGCCGCAACTGGTTCCTCCGAGCGGAATACGACGTCTACGACCGCGTCGGCGACTCCTTCAACAGGACTGGCACGCAAGGCACGACGCGGGCCGACATTACGACAACGACCATCGGCGTGGGATATCACTTCTGAAATGACGATTCGCTTTGCAACGCTCGACGACATCCCCCGGATGGCCAACTATTGGCGCGAGGTGGAGCAGCCGCGGTTTCGCCACATTCCGTTTGACGAGGCCAGGTTCTCCGCGATGATGAGGCGGATGATCGAGTCGAAGGGCACACATTGCCTGTTCTTGTCTGAGGATGGCGAGCAGTATCCGCGCGGTGTCCTGGCGGGCAAAATCGACCAGTATTACTTCTCAAGCAAGCCCATTGCGCAATTGATCCTGTATTGGGTGGACCCTGGCCATCGATCTGGTCCCATGGCACTGAAGCTGATGATGGCCTTTAGGCAATGGGCGGAGAACCGTAATGCCGCCGAGCTTGTCGTCGGGGTGACCAGCGGCGAGGACATCGAGCGCACCGATAGGTTTCTGAAAAAGATCGGATTCCGCATGACGGGCGGGAACTATGCAATGCCCTTGAGCAATCCCGGCGACAAGGCGTCCTCTGCTGATGGAGTTGCAGCATGAGAATCCGGTTCGCAACGAAAGACGATATCCCGATTGCCATGCAAATGGGAAGGACGATGCTCGCCGAATCGCGCTTCAGCGACTACGGCGTCAACGAAGTCAAGTTGCATGCCGCCATGATGGCGATGGTCGGCCCCACTGAGCAGGCTTGCCTTTTCCTGGCTCAGCGCGGCAACGGAGAAATCGCCGGAATGCTCGCTGGATACGTTACCGACTACTTCTTTTGCGATGCGGTGGTCGCGCAGGACCGATGGTTCTACGTGAGACCGGAACACCGGGGCAGCTCCGCCGCCGTGAAGCTACTGCTGGCATTTCGACAATGGGCGCAGAACAGGAAGGTGAATGAGTTCTCTATCAACATGAGCGTTGGGATAGATATGGCCCGGTTCAACAAATTCATGATGCACTTCGGATTTGCGTGCTGTGGATCGAATTTCTCGATGCCCCTCAAAGAATCGGAAAGAAAGGGGCAGACATGCTGAATACCGTTCCAATTACAACGACTTTTCGCTTCCCGCCACCTTCCATCATCTTCGCTCTGATTCTGGCTTTAGTTCTGACTGGCTGCGCAGTTACCAGCAAAGAAGCGTTAGTCAAAAAACAGATCGGATTAAGTGCTGACAAGAAACTTGAGTTTGACCGCGTATTTTTCAACGAGATATGGTTCTGGAACCAAACCTCATGGCGTTATGGACAGCCGTCTGGCCAAAAGCGCCAGCGGGAGTTTGAGTCGATGGCGGAACAGGGCTACCTGCCGGCCTACGTCGCCCTAAAAATGTTCGACTTCGATAAGCAGACAAAGTCGCCTGATGCGCCGGCCTTTGACCTGTTGCGCCAAGCGGCTGATGCCGGTGATGTGTCCTCGGCGTGTGCCTTGGTTCCAATTTGGGCGTGGAACGACATTGAAGGCTATCCGCGCGATATGACTTGGGCTGTGCCCTATATCGAACAGGGAACGCGTTCTAACCATTTCGCATGTCAAGAACAAATGTCGGCGCTATATCGGAAAAAAATAATCATGCCGCCTGATGCTGACGAGGCGCGGCAACTATTGTTGCGCTCGGCGAAGGCAGGTTACACGCACGCATTCGAAGTTCTGTTGGCTGACTTAAGGGATCTCGACAAATTGGAAGTCGCCAATCTCGATCGGGCCATGTGCTGGGATGTGGCCGCAAGTCTATACCGACCGCTCGGCGGAATAAATTTCAGCTTCTACGATGCCGCCGCACGTGGTGCCTATCCACAGTTGCATCTGACAACTGAACAGCGCACCAAGGTGCGCCGCCTTGCCATCAAATGGCAAGACCGTATGAAGTCGGCGAAAGTCATTATGGATATTGTTAACGAATGTCTCGTCTTAGAGGGGGGTGTGCAATGAATGCGCCAGTCGTTAGCCTCAGTGCATCGGAGGCGTCGTATCGGGATTATTTCCAAAAGTTGTGGGACCAGGCCAATTATCGAGCCCAACAATTGGCTACAGCCTTTGAAAAGTTGAAGCAGGACCCGACAGCGATAAACACTTCAACCGCGGAAAACGTAGCACGCGACTTGGCGCAAACCGAATCGCAAATGATGAGTTTCTACTCAAACATAAATGCGGGGTTACAGCGGCGAGAGCAACAGTTGCGCACGCAGTTGGCAAACGCCGCTGAGCTGAATCTCTCAGCATGGGAAATGAACCAAAAACAACTGCAACTCAGTGCGGTGCAGGACGCCTATGTGGGCCTTGCTTCAGCGAGCAATAGCTGGAGCGCACCGCCGGTGACCAACTATGCGGCGAACGGGAAGATTTACAGCAACATTACTGGCAACTCGGCGCCGGCTCCCGGAACTTGGGGCTATGTTCTTCAACCGGTTACGGATGTGCTGAATGCTGGTTCCAATGTCGTCAGTTCTGTCCTGGAATTCGTCAATCCGAGTCCCGCGACAAAAGCGGGGCTTTGCAGACTTGTCATTGATGAGATGGTGAGCCGTGCCGTGAGCGCGATGCTGCCGCCGCCAGTGGCCGGGGCTGCGTCATTTCCAGTGGACTATTGGGGCAAAAAGGTCTGGGAGGAAGGGGCCTCGGCGCCATTCAAGACTGCAAACGGCGTATGTGAAATCTTCTTGCCAAAGGATGGGTGGACCAACTCCCTGAAGTTGATGGGCCTTAGTTTTGACGATACCAATGCTGATTACTTCAAGCTTTCTTTGTCCGAGTCGGACTTCAACACGATACTGAGCGACCGTTATGCGTCTGAAAATGCCGTTCAGTTAGTCGGAGCCGGCAAAATTGCGAGCGCGGCAGATTTGTTCGTCGCATATCAGCCAGCACCTGTAGCTACGGACGTTGCTCCCAGCGACTTTTGGGCGCTAACGCAGACGAAGGCGCTGAATGCGGCGGCACAAGCGGAAGCCGCCAGCCAGAATTTCGACGTGAGCAATGCGCAATGGCGTTCGTCACTGACAGGCGATGCCGCCTATTTTTCCGGGATCCAAGAACGAATTGATAACGGCACTCTCGGCACCTCTGGGTTGGCTGACGTCGTAGACAGCTATGTGAATGCCAACTACTCGAACGGCTCGAAAACTCTATACGACGCTATCAACCAATACGGCGGCACGGTAATCGATGCCTTAAGCATCATCAACGCGATTCAGTCCGGCAACCCCTTGCCGATCATCGCCTCGGGCCTGCGTCTCGCCAACGACATCCAAACACTCAACGGCACCGTTGACTACAACCTCGCCGGCGCATCGAGCGTTGCCGGCAGTGTTCTTAGCATCCTGAGCCTCGAGAACGCCCTCCAGCGCGGCGACACTCTCGCGGCTGTCACGGCTGGCGCGCAGGCGCTTCAGTTCGGTGCCAACGCCTTTGCTGATTTTGCAGCGGAGCGAGTGTTTGCCGCCGACACATTCGACGAGATCGTCTCATCTCAGTTGGCGTACGATGAAGCACAGGCGCTGTCCAGTACGATGGGGCAAGTGATGCCCTATCTCAACATCGTCAACAGCATCGCCCATGGCGATATGCTGGGCGCCGCCATCGCCGCCATCTCGATTGAATTCCCGCCAATCGGGATCGCCTATGCCGTCTTCAACATCATCGACAGCCTGTTCGGCGGTGACGACGATCCACCGCCGGAACCGTGGGGCAACGCCTGGGCCGGCTGGTCGGGCTACAGCACTGTCGTCAATGCTGTCGGAAACGATGGCACCAGCACCGCACGCGACACCTACCAGGCCTTTGTAACTTACCTCAATCAACTCGCGAGTCAGGAACAGTCAGTCAACCCCGGCTCCGCCATCGGCGTCATCGCCAACCGGCTGCCGTCCTTGTCGTATCGCAACTACTCGGGGTTCCAACTCACCGATATCGATCCGATCACCGGCGTGCAGCGCTATCCGGAGATCAAGTACGATCTCACCGGCCATCCGTACAATGCTCCGCCGGGCAGCGATCAGGCCAGCCAGTCCCTTTCCGAGCGTTTCATCCGCATTGCGTTGGCGCGAGATGCGGTCGCGCCCATGTGGGAAGTCCAGACGGCTGCCATCCAGACCCAATACGGCGACCCCAAGGCCGGGCTCACCGAGGAAGAGCGCACGGGCCGAAACGGCATGCTCGCGGCGCCCCTTACAGGCACAGAACAGGACTGGCGCCCCGTCATTCTCGACCTCGACGGCGACGGCGTGCAGACGACGGGCGCCAGCAAGACCGTCGCGTTCGACGTAGACGACAGCGGCTTCCTGAAGAGCACCGCCTGGGCAGAAAACTCCGACGGCTTTCTCTTCATCGACCGAAACCTCAACGGTCAGATTGACTCGGCGAAGGAACTCTTCAGCAATGCCACCGTCGCGCTCGGTGCAAGAGGTCTTGCCGGCATGCAGTGGGTGGACAGCAATTACGACGGCCGGATCACGGCCGCGGACCCGGTCTGGAATGAACTGAAAGTCTGGCAGGACGCCAACGGTGACGGGCAGGTGGAGACGGGCGAAGTCAAGACGCTGGCGTCGCTTGGCGTTACGGCGCTCGACTATAGCCAGGGGCGTTACGAAACGAACGGCCAGTTGCATCAGATGTCGTCGCCCGACCTTGTCGCGGACGCCGAGGGCACGC
>DAIDAU010000014.1 GCA_027310465.1 Rhodocyclaceae bacterium | reverse complement strand
CGCACGCCAAGACCGACGACGCCAGCACACCACCGCGACGCACACCGCGAGCGCCCGAAGAGGTCGGAGCGGCAACGCAGAAACCAGCGAGAGGATTTGGCGAAAGCGGTTGCATGGCGACGAGTAGCTGCGCGCTAACGTGGAGTTGAGCGGCCTGCGCAGCTTTTTGCGCAGGTCCGCTCGAACGCAGGGTTGGGCCACTGATGCCCGCCAGCAAAGACGCTGGCGCGTGGAGTGGGCGCAGCGGCCAGTGGTTTTCCCGCGCCTTCAGGCGCGGCACAACGACAAACTGCTGTTGGGTTCACCTTCGACCTTCCTTCGCTTGGGAAGAAGCTGCCACTGTGCTTGACCACGCAAAACGCTGGTGATGCCATTTGCAAAGCATGACGGCGCGAGACAGGCACGACCACACCACCACAGTCGTTAAGCAAAGCACGCGATTTTCGGACTGGCACAGCGGATGCCAAGCCAACCCGACGACCTGGGCGGAGCGCGAAAGCGGAGGGACTCGCCATGCTCTCAGGGGCCCAACGTAATGTCGACGACGAGGTCGTGAGTAGACAGAATATTGGACTGACCGATATTCTTGCGTCATGTGCTAAAGTGCTGTATGGATTGACAGTACATCCGGAGGTGGCGCTCATGATGTCCGATAACTCTTTGGCTTCGATTGGCTCTTCTTCGCCGCGTTTGCTGGATCAGGTGCGGACGCGGCTGCGGGTGAAGCATTACAGCCGGCGCACCGAGCTTGCTTATGTTGGATGGATTAGACGATATATCGTCTTTCATGGCAAGCGGCATCCCGCGGAGATGGGCAAGGCGGAGGCCGAGGCGTTTCTGAGCGCGCTGGCGGTGGAGCGCAACGTGGCGGCGGCGACGCAGAACCAGGCGTTGAGCGCCCTGCTCTTTCTTTACCGCGAGGTGCTGGAGCAGGAGTTGCCCTGGCTCGACGAGGTGAGCCGGGCCAAGAAGCCGGCGCGGCTGCCGACGGTGCTGACGCGCGAGGAGGCGGCTGGGTTGCTGGCGCGCATCGCGGACCGCGAGATGCATCTCGCCGTGCGCCTGCTCTACGGCAGCGGCATGCGGCTGCTGGAGTGCCTGCGCCTGCGGGTCAAGGATATCGACCTGTCGCGGCGCGAGATCGTGGTGCGCGACGGCAAGGGCGGCAAGGACCGGGTGACGATGGTGGCGGCGCAGCTGGTCGAGCCGCTGCGCGCGCAGATCGCGCATGCGCGGGCGCTGCACGAGGCCGACCTGGCGCGCGGCGGCGGCGACGTCTGGCTGCCCGATGCGCTGGCGGTCAAGTATCCGAAGGCGCCGCGCGCCTTCGGCTGGCAGTACGTGTTCCCGGCGGCGGGCCTCTCGGTCGATCCGCGCTCGGGCGCCGTGCGCCGGCACCATATCGACGAGAAGCGGGTGCAGCGCACGGTGAAGGCGGCGGCGGCCGCGGCCGGCATCGTCAAGCCGGTGTCGCCCCACACGCTGCGGCATTCCTTCGCCACGCACCTGCTCGAAGGCGGCTACGACATCCGCACGGTGCAGGAGCTGCTCGGCCACTCGGACGTATCGACGACGATGATCTACACGCATGTGCTCAACCGCGGCGGGCGCGCCGTGGTAAGCCCGCTCGATCGCTTGCCCTGAAAAAGGAAAGTCGGAATTTCCTTTCTCAGGGTGCGAGGTGCGCCGCCTCGCCCTGCCGCTACTTCATCTCGGTGACGAACTGCTCGCGCGGCCGGCGCACCTTCTTCAGGTTCACCAGCCAGTCGCCGGCGGCGTCGCGGTAGCCGAGCGGCAGCAGCAGCACGCTCCTGAGGCCCTTGGCCGGCAGGCCGAGGAGCTGGTCGAGCGCGTGGGCGTCGAAGCCTTCCATCGGCGTGCAGTCCACCTGCTCGGCGGCGGCGGCGACCATGGCGATGCCGAGCGCGATGTAGGCCTGGCGCGCGGCATGCTGGAAGTTTTCCTCGGTGCTGCGCGGCACGTACATGGCGAGCAGGCGCTGGCGGTACTGCTCCCAGCCCTCGTTGGCGCCGCGCTGCTGGTTGGTCAGGTCGAACATCATGTTGATGCGCTCGGAGGTGTAGTTGTCCCAGGCGGCGAAGACCAGCAGGTGCGAGCAGTCGACGACCTGCGACTGGTTCCAGGCGACCGGCTGGATGCGCGCGCGCAGCTCGCGGTTGGTGACGACGACGATCTCGAAGGGCTGCAGCCCGCTCGAGGTCGGGGCCAGCCGCGCGGCTTCGAGGATGCGCTCGACCTTGTCCTGCGGCACCGCCTTGGCGGGGTCCATCTTCTTGGTCGCGTAGCGCCAGTTGAGGGTCTGCATGAGGTCCATGGCCTTGTCCTTGTTGTTGTGGAACCGCGATGCTAGCGCCTTCCGCTGTCGAACACACCTTCGGGATCGAGCGCGCGGCGCACGCGCTGGTTGAGCGCCGCGAGGGCCGGCGGCAGCGGCTGGAAGGCGCCGCCCGACTTGTCGCCGCCGCGGAACAGCGCGGCGTGGCCGCCCGCCGCGGCGGCCGCCGCGCGGATGTCCGCCGCGCTCGCCGCCGTGCGCAGCCAGCGCTGGCCGCCGCCCCACTCGATCAGCGTGGCGCCCGGCAGGTCGAGCGGCGGCGTGGCGGTCGGCAGCGCCAGGCGCCATAGCGGCGCGTCGCCGGCGAAGAAGGCGGCGCGATGGTCGCGCAGACCGTTCCAGAAGTCGGCGGCCGCGTCGTCGCCGAGCCGTTCGCCACCGAGCGCCGCCGCCGCTTCCGACACCGCCGCGCGCGCGCCCGAAAGGCGCAGCGTCAGCGCGTCGTCCTGCCACGCGGTCGCGGACAGCGGCAGCGGCCGGCCGCCCCAGGCGTTGATCGTCGCGATCGCCTGCCCCTGCGGCATGGCGAAGCGCAGCGTCGCCTCGGCCGCGGGCTTGGGCAGCACCTTGAGCGAAACGTCGAGGATCAGGCCGAGCGTGCCGAGGCTGCCGGCCATCAGGCGCGAGACGTCGTAGCCGGCGACGTTCTTCATCACCTGGCCGCCGAAGCGCAGCAGGTGGCCGGCGCCGTCGAGCAGGTGCACGCCCAGCACGTAGTCGCGCACGGCGCCCGCCGCGGCGCGGCGCGGTCCCGAGAGCCCCGCCGCGACGACGCCGCCGATCGTCGCGCCGTCGCCGAAGCGCGGCGGTTCGAAAGCGAGCATCTGGTTCTTCTCCGCCAGCGCCGCCTCGATCTCCGCGAGCGGCGTGCCGCAGCGCGCGGTGATCACCAGCTCCGTCGGCTCGTAGCTGACGATGCCGGCGTGGCTGCGCGTGTCGAGCACCTCGCCCGCGAGGGCGTTGCCGTAGAAGTCCTTGCTGCCGCCGCCGCGGATGCGCAGCGGGCCGCTCGCGGCGTGAATCTGCTCGATGAAGCGGCTGGTGCTCATTTGCCGCGGGCCGAGGCGGTGAGCCGGTACTCGGAGCAATGGCGCGGCATCGGCACCGCCTTGCCGGGGTTGAGCAGGCGCAGCGGATCGAAGGCCGCCTTGAGCGCGTGGAAGGCCATGATTTCGTCGGCGGAGAACTGCGCGCACATCTGCCGCACCTTCTCGATGCCGACGCCATGCTCGCCGGTGATGGTGCCGCCGACTTCGACCGAGAGCTCGAGGATGCGGCCGCCGAATCCGATGGCGCGGCGCATCTGCTCGGGGTCGGACGCGTCGAACATGATCAGCGGATGCAGGTTGCCGTCGCCGGCATGGAAGACGTTGGCGCAGCGCAGGCCGTATTCGCGCGACAGCTCATCGATGCGCGTCAGCACGCGCGAGAGGAAGCGGCGCGGAATGGTGCCGTCCATGCACATGTAGTCCGGCGTGATGCGCCCGACCGCGGGAAAGGCCGCCTTGCGCCCGGCCCAGAAGCGCAGCCGCTCGGCCTCGTCGCGCGAGACGGCGAGCCGCGACGCGCCGGCCTGTTCGAGCACGGCGCGCATCGCCGCGATCTCCTCGGCGACCTCCGCCGGCGTGCCGTCGGATTCGGCGAGGAGAATAGCGGCAGCATCGAGATCGTAGCCGGCGTGCACGAAGTCCTCGACCGCGGCGGTGGCCGGCTTGTCCATCATCTCGAGCCCGGCGGGGATGATGCCGGCGCCGATGATCGCCGCGACGGCGTCGCCGGCCTTGACGACGTCGCCGAACGAAGCCATCACCACCTGCGCCGTCTGCGGCTTGGGCGTGAGCTTGACGGTCGCCTCGAGCACCACGCCGAGCATGCCCTCGAAGCCGATCATGAAGGCGAGCAGGTCGTAGCCGGGCGAGTCCGGCGCCTCCGATCCGATCTCGAGCACCTCGCCGTCGATCGTCGCCACGCGCAGCCGCAGCACGTTGTGCACCGTGAGCCCGTACTTGAGGCAATGCACGCCGCCCGAGTTCTCCGCCACGTTGCCGCCGATGGTGCAGGCGATCTGCGAGCTCGGGTCGGGCGCGTAGTAGAGCCCGTAGGGCGCGGCCGCTTCCGAGATCGCGAGGTTCCGCACGCCCGGCTGCACGCGCGCCGTGCGCGACGCCGCATCGATCCCGAGGATGCGCATGAACTTGGCGAGCGACAGCACGACGCCGTCGACCACCGGCGTGGCGCCGCCCGAAAGCCCGGTGCCGGCGCCGCGCGCCACGACCGGCACGCGATGGCGATGGCAGGCCTCGAGCACGGCGACCACCTGCGCCTCGTCGTCCGGCAGCGCGACGGCGAGCGGCAGCTGGCGGTAGGCGGTGAGGCCGTCGCACTCGTAGGGCTTGGTGTCCTCGAAGTCGACGCGTAGCGATTCGGCGGGCAGGATTTCGGCGAGCTCGGCGAGCAGCTTCGAGCGCGTGTCTTCGTCGATCGGGTGGGCCGGGTGATCGTGCGGGTCGCGGGCGGTCATGCGTCTGATTCTAAACAAGCATTCGATGGTGCGGCGCGCGGCAGGGCACCCCGTCGGCACGAGCCCGGCACCGACGCACGCACGTATTGACACCGCCTCCCCATCCCTTAGAATGCTTCCACCTTTCCACTATCTTGGAATTATCAAAACCATGCAAACCAACGAAGCCGTCGACAGCCTCGCAGCGCTTGCACAGGAAACCCGCCTGAAGATCTTCCGGCTGCTGATCGAGGCGGGCGAGGCCGGCCTCAATGCGGGCGCCATTGCGGACGCGCTCGAACTGGCGCCCGCCACCTTGTCCTTCCACGTCGCGCAACTCGCGCGCGCCGGGCTCGTCCAGGCGCGCCAGGAGAGCCGCTTCATCTTCTATTCGGTGAATTACGACGCCATGGACGACCTCATCGCCTACCTGGTGCAGGACTGCTGCCAAGGCGGCAGCTGCCTGCCGAAGACCACGGCGATCGGCACCAAGGAGAAGCGCAGGCGGCTCGCCAAAACGACCTGACCGGAGAATTCCATGACCGAACGCAACTACAACGTGCTGGTTCTTTGCACCGGCAATTCCTGCCGTTCGCAGATGGCCGAGGCCATCCTCAATCACGATCTCGCCGGCCGCGTGCGCGCCTTGTCGGCCGGCACGCGGCCGCAGCCGAAGGTCGCCGACGGCGCCATCGAGGCGCTGAAGCTCGCCGGGCTGCCGACCAATGGCCTCTACCCCAAGGACGTCGAGGCGGTGATGAACGAGGACATCGATCTCGTGGTAACGGTCTGCGACAACGCGAAGGAAACCTGCCCCATCTTCCCGCGGCCGGCGCCGCGCATCCATCTGCCCTTCCACGATCCGCACGGCGAGCCGCTGGAAAGCTTCGTGCGGGTGCGCGACGAGATCCGCGGCCGCCTGGTCCCGGCCGTCACGGCCGCCTTGAACCTCGAATAGGAAACCGTCATGTCCGCACAATGCGAAGCCACCGCCAAGCTCGCCGCCGGCGCGCCGATGAGCGTCTTCGAGCGCTATCTGACGCTGTGGGTGTTTCTCTGCATCGTCGCCGGCATCGTGCTCGGGGAGGCGATCCCGGCGCCGTTCCAGGCGCTGGGCCGGATGGAAGCGGCGCGGGTCAACATCCCGGTCGGCCTGCTGATCTGGGTGATGATCATCCCGATGCTGGTCAAGGTCGACTTCGGCGCGCTGCACGAAGTCCGGCAGCACGTGAAGGGCATCGGCGTCACGCTGTTCGTGAACTGGCTGGTCAAGCCGTTCTCGATGGCCCTGCTCGGCTGGCTGTTCGTGCGCCACCTGTTCGCGCCGCTGCTGCCGGCCGGCCAGCTCGACGGCTACGTCGCCGGCTTGATCCTGCTGGCCGCCGCGCCGTGCACGGCGATGGTGTTCGTCTGGAGCCGGCTCTCGAACGGCGATCCGCTGTTCACGCTGTCGCAGGTGGCGCTCAACGACGCCATCATGGTGTTCGCCTTCGCGCCCATCGTCGGGCTGCTGCTGGGCATCTCGGCGATCGCCGTGCCGTGGGACACGCTGGTCGCCTCGGTGGTGCTCTACATCGTGATCCCGCTGGCGCTGGCGCAACTGTGGCGCCGGTCGCTGCTGGCCCAGGGACGGGCGCACTTCGACGCCGCCATGGAGAAGATCGGCCCCTGGTCGATCGCCGCGCTGCTCGCCACGCTGGTGCTGCTGTTCGCCTTCCAGGGCAAGGCCATCATCGCGCAGCCGCTGGTGATCGCGCTGCTCGCGGTGCCGATCCTGATCCAGGTGTTCTTCAATTCCGCGCTCGCCTACCGGCTCAACCGCGCAGTCGGCGAGAAGCACAGCGTCGCCTGCCCCTCGGCGCTGATCGGCGCCTCGAACTTCTTCGAGCTGGCCGTCGCCGCGGCGATCAGCCTGTTCGGCTTCGAATCGGGCGCGGCACTGGCGACCGTGGTCGGCGTGCTGATCGAAGTGCCCGTCATGCTGCTGGTGGTGAAGGTGGTCAACGCCAGCAAGCCCTGGTACGAGAAGGCGGCCTGAGGGAACGCCGCGGTCCGGCCGACCGGGAGCGCGCGCTGCGCCGATAGGCCGGGAGGCGGAACCAACGCGCCGTCCGCATGCCTCATCGGGAGGCGGCTTGCTGCCGCGCCTGGCGTCCCGATGCCCGTTCACGCGATCCATTTCCGCTCCCGCCACTCCGGATTTCCCCGCCCGCTGAAGTGGGCGGGGATCGCGCTGCTGGCGCTGGCCGCGCTGTTCCTGCTGGCCGCCGGCGCGGTCGCGGCGTTCGGCGGCAACTGGCTGCGTGGCCCGGTCGAGCGCGTCACGCTGGCGAAGACCGGGCGCCAGCTCACCATCGCCGGCGACGTCAAGCTGCGCTGGGGATGGCCGCTGCTGCGCCTGCAGGCATCGCAGATCGCCTTCGCCAATGCGGGGTGGTCGAAGCGGCCCAACATGCTGACGATCGGGCAGGCCGATCTCGCCGTGCGCCTGCCGCCGCTGCTGATCGGGCGCGTCGTCATCGACGAGCTCGCCTTGCGCAATGCCGACATCGCGCTCGAGAAGGACGCGCAAGGCCGCAAGAACTGGGAGCTGCCGGGCGGACCGGGCCAGGTGGCGATCGAGCGCATGGCGCTCGACGACAGCCGCGTCGACTACGACGAACCCGCGCGCCACACCTCCGTGCACGCGCGCATCGCCGCCGAGCCGGACGGCCTGGCCTTCAGCGCGCAGGGGACGTTCGACGGCCAGCCGGTCGAGGTGCACGGCGGTGGCGGTCCGCTGCTCGCCATACGCGACGAGAGCCGGCCCTATCCGTTCGACGTCGCCGGCAGGGTGGGCGCGACGCAGGCCAAGGCGAAGGGCGCCGTCACCGGGATGGCGAACTTCAAGGCCCTCGACGCCAGGATCGAAATCGCCGGCGACAGCATGGACAAGCTGTTCCCGCTGCTCGGCGTCGCGCTGCCGGAAACGCGCCCCTACCGCACCTCGGGCCGCCTGGTGCACCAGGACAAGGTCTGGCGCTACGAGAAGTTCGGCCTGCGCGCCGGGGAGAGCGACGTCTCGGGCACGCTCGAGATCGACACTTCGGGCAAGCGCCCGATGATGAAGGGCGATCTCGTCTTCGGGCTGCTCGACGTCGTCGACCTCGGCGCCACCGTCGGCGTGCAGGATCCGCGCAGCGGCGTGCTGCCCGATACGCCGTTCCACGCCGACCGCTGGCACAGCGTCGACGCCGACGTCCGGATGTCGGCGAAGGAAATCGTGCGGCCGCACGAGCTGCCGCTCGAGGGTTTCGCCGCGCACCTGCGCCTGCACGATGCCGTGCTGACGCTCGATCCGCTCGAATTCGGCATCGCCGGCGGCAAGCTGGCCGGCGCGGTGACGCTCGACGGCCGCCAGGAGCCGATCCGCGCGCATGCCAAGATCCGGGTGGACAAAGTGGCGCTCGACCAGTTGGTGCCCGGCTTCAAGACGCCGCGGCTCGAAGCCGGCCGCATCGACGGCGTCGTCGATCTCTCGGGCAAGGGAGATTCGGTGGCGCAGATGCTCGGCCATGCCGCCGGCACCACCTCGGTGCTCGTCGACGGCGGCCATGTCAGCCGCCTGCTGATGGAA
>DAIDAU010000012.1 GCA_027310465.1 Rhodocyclaceae bacterium | reverse complement strand
GCATGGACGTGGTGGTCGACGAGAACAACCTCGCCATCGCCATCGGCCGCGGCGGCCAGAACGTGCGCCTGGCGACCGAACTGACCGGCTGGACCATCAACCTGATGACCGTCGAGGAGTCGCAGCAGAAGCAGCAGGCCGAGACCTCCACGATCCGCCAGCTGTTCATGGAGAAGCTCGACGTCGATGAGGAAGTCGCCGACATCCTGATCCAGGAAGGCTTCTCCACGCTCGAGGAGATCGCCTACGTGCCGCTGCAGGAAATGCTCGAGATCGAGGCCTTCGACGAGGCCACGGTCAACGAGCTGCGCGACCGCGCCCGCAACGTGCTGCTGACCGAGGCGATCGTCGACGAGGAGCAGCTCGAGAAGGTCGAGGAAGACATGCTGAATCTCGAAGGCATGGACAAGCCGCTGGCCGCAAAGCTGGCGCGCAACGGCATCTGCACGCGCGACGATCTCGCCGATCTCGCGGTCGACGAACTGACCGAGATGACGGCGATCGACGAGCAGCGGGCCAAGGCCCTGATCACAGTCGCCCGTGCGCACTGGTTCACGGACGAACAACAATAACGAGGGAACGGTCCAATGGCAACGATGAACGTCTCCCAATTTGCGGCCGAGCTGAAGATGCCGGCCACCAGCCTGCTCGAGCAGCTCGCCAAAGCCGGCGTGAGCAAGCAGGCAACCGACGATGTCCTCAGCGAACAGGACAAGACCCGCCTGCTCGACTACCTGCGCAAGTCGCACGGCGAGATGGCACCGAAGGCGAAGATCACGCTGACGCGCAAGCAGACCAGCGAGATCAAGGCGGCAGACTCCACCGGCAAGTCGCGCACCATCCAGGTCGAGGTGCGCAAGAAGCGCGTCTTCGTCAAGCGCGATCCGGCCGAGCTCGCCGCCGAGGCGGCGGCGGAAGCGGCAGCGGCCGCTGCGCCAGTCGTGGAGGCGGCGCCTGTCGTCGAGGTAGTCGTCGAGCCCGCCCCGGTCGCTCCGGTCGCTCCAGTCGCTGCGGAAGCGAAGCCCGCAGCGCCGACGCCGGCCGCCGCGCCCGCGCCGACCGGCTACGTGCTGGATGAAAAGCAGCGCGCGCTGCGCCAGGCCGAGGCCAAGCGCCAGGCCGAGCTCGCCGCCATCCAGGCCGCGGAGGTCAAGGAAAAGCAGGAACGCGAGCAGCGGGCGCGCGCCGAGGCCGAAGCGCGCCTGGCGCAGCAGCAGGCCGCGCAGAAGGCCGCCGAACAGCAGAAGGCCGAGGTCTCGGGCACGCTGCACAAGCCCGCGGCCAAGCCCGGCGAAGAGAAGAAGCCCGTCAAGAAGGAGGGCAAGCCGGGCGCATGGAAGGACGAGGCCGCCAAGAAGCGCGGCATCAAGACGCGCGGCGATACCGGCGGCGCCGCCGGCTGGCGCGGCGGTCCCAGGGGACGCCACGGCCGTCACCATGAAGAAGCGTCGGCGCCGCAGCAGCCGATCGAAGCCGTCGTCCGCGACGTTCATATCCCGGAAACCATCAGCGTTGCCGACCTGGCGCACAAGATGGCGGTGAAGGCCACCGAAGTCATCAAGGCGCTGATGAAGATGGGCACCATGGTCACCATCAACCAGCAGCTCGACCAGGAAACGGCGATGATCGTCGTCGAGGAGATGGGCCATCGGCCCTTCGCCGCCAAGCTCGACGATCCCGACGCCTTCCTCGACGAGGCCGCGGCGCACAAGGATGCGGAGGCGTTGCCGCGTGCGCCGGTCGTGACCGTCATGGGTCACGTCGACCACGGCAAGACCTCGCTGCTCGACTACATCCGCCGCGCGAAGGTTGCGGCGGGCGAGGCAGGCGGCATCACCCAGCACATCGGCGCGTATCACGTCGAGACGCCGCGCGGCGTCATCACTTTCCTCGACACGCCCGGCCACGAGGCCTTCACTGCCATGCGTGCCCGCGGCGCCAAGGCTACCGACATCGTCATCCTGGTCGTGGCCGCGGACGACGGCGTCATGCCGCAGACCAAGGAAGCCATCCATCACGCCAAGGCCGGCAACGTGCCCTTGGTGGTTGCAGTCAACAAGATCGACAAGCCGGCCGCCAATCTTGACCGCGTGCGCCAGGAACTGATCGCCGAAGGCGTCGTGCCGGAAGAGTACGGCGGCGATTCGCCCTTCGTGCCCGTGTCCGCCAAGACCGGCCAGGGCGTCGACGACCTGCTCGAGCAGGTGCTGCTCCAGGCCGAGGTGCTGGAGCTCAAGGCGCCGGAGGAAGTTCCGGCCAAGGGCCTGATCATCGAAGCGCGGCTCGACAAGGGCAAGGGCCCGGTCGCGACCATGCTGGTTCAGTCAGGCACGCTCAAGCGCGGCGACGTGCTGCTCGCCGGCCACGTCTACGGCCGCGTGCGCGCGATGCTCGACGAGAACGGCAAGAACATCGATGTCGCGGGTCCCTCGATCCCGGTCGAGATCCAGGGCCTCTCCGACGTGCCGGGCGCGGGCGACGAGGCGATGGCCATCGTCGACGAGCGCAAGGCGCGCGAGATCGCGCTGTTCCGCCAGGGCAAGTTCCGCGACGTGCGCCTCGCCAAGCAGCAGGCCGCCAAGCTCGAGAGCATGTTCGAGCAGATGGGCGAGGGCGAGGTCAAGATGCTGCCGCTGATCATCAAGGCGGACGTGCAAGGCTCGCAGGAAGCGCTGGTGCATGCGCTGACCAAGCTGTCGACCGACGAGGTCAAGGTGCAGGTCATCCACGCGGCGGTCGGCGGCATCAGCGAGTCCGACGTGAACCTCGCGCAAGCCTCGAAGGCCGTCATCATCGGCTTCAACACGCGCGCCGACGCCGGCGCGCGCAAGGCCGCCGAGGCCTTCGGCGTCGATATCCGCTACTACAACATCATCTACGACGCCGTGGACGAGGTGAAGGCGGCGATGACCGGCATGCTGGCGCCCGAGAAGAAGGAGCAAGTCATCGGCCAGGTGGAGATCCGCCAGGTGTTCCGCATCTCCAAGGTCGGCGCGGTGGCGGGCTGCATGGTGCTCTCGGGCATGGTCCGCCGCAACGCGTCGGTGCGCGTGCTGCGCGACAACGTGGTGATCCACACGGGAGAACTGGAATCGCTGAAGCGCTTCAAGGACGACGTGCGCGAGGTCAAGGAAGGCTTCGAGTGCGGCTTGAACCTGAAGAACTTCAACGACATCCAGGAAGGCGACCAGCTCGAGGTGTTCGAGGTCCAGGAAGTCGCACGGACCCTGTAACAGGCAGTGAAGAGCTTTTCCCGTTCGGAACGCGTCAACGAACAGATCCGCCGCGAACTGGCGGATCTGATTCGCAGCGGCATCAAGGATCCGCGGCTCTCCTCGCACGTCAAGCTGGTGACGCTGACCGATGTCGAAGTGACGCCGGACTATGCGCACGCCAAGGTGTTCTACACCTCGCTGTCGGGCCCCGAGCAGCGCGCGGCGATCGACCACGGCCTCAAGGCCGCCGCCGGCTTCCTGCGCCGCGAACTCGGCAAGCGCATACGCATCCATCACATTCCCGAACTGCACTTCGTCTACGACGAGTCGGTCGAGCGCGGCAGCGAGCTGTCGCACCTGATCGACGAAGCCGTCAAAACCGGCCGCAGTGAATAAGCCGCGCCGTCCGCCGCGCCGTCGCGTGGACGGCGTGCTGCTGCTCGACAAGCCGCAGGGCTTGAGCTCCAACGACGCCCTGCAGAAGGCGCGTCGGCTGTTCAATGCCGCCAAGGCCGGCCACACCGGCACGCTCGATCCGATGGCGACCGGCCTGCTGCCGCTGTGCTTCGGCGAGGCGACCAAGTTCGCGGGCGAATTGCTCGACGCGGACAAGAGCTATGCGGCGACCGTGCGCCTGGGGGTGACGACCGACAGCGGCGACGCCGAGGGCCGCGTGCTCGAAACCCGTGCCGTTGCCGCCTCCGAAGCCGAGGTGCGCACCGTCCTCGAGCGCTTCCGCGGCGAGATCGAGCAGGTGCCGCCGATGCATTCGGCGCTCAAGCGCTCTGGCCGCCCGCTCTATGAGTATGCGCGCGCCGGCATCGAAATCGAGCGCGCCGCGCGCCGCGTGGCGATCCATCGTCTCGAGCTCTCCAACTGGCGCGGCGAGAGCTTCGACCTGGAGGTCTCGTGCAGCAAGGGGACCTACGTGCGCACGCTTGCCGTCGACATCGGCGCGGCGCTCGGTTGCGGCGCGCACCTGACGGCGCTGCGGCGTACCCGCATCGGCGCCCTGGATATCGCGGATGCCGTGACGCTGGGCGAACTCGAGTCGCTCGACGAGGCCGCGCGCGACGCGTTTTTGCGGCCCGCCGATGCGCTCGTTGCCGCCTTGCCGCGCGCCGTACTCGACGCGGATGGCACGCGCCGCGTCCTGCATGGCCAGGGCGTGCGCTGGAACGGGCGGCCCGGCGAACGCGTCCGTTATTACGCCCCCGGCGGCGAATTCCTCGGCATCGGCGAGATGAGCGCCGACGGCTGGCTGAATCCCAAGCGACTGGTCGCGGCAAGCGGCGAACAGGTCCAGAAAACCGTTGCATCTGCTTGAGTTTCAAGGTGGCCGGCATGTATAATGCCGGCCTTTCCCAAGGTCCGAACACGTAGAGAAGGAACCCCGATGGCAATTTCCACCGCCGACAAGGCCAAGATCGTCACCGATTACCAGCGCGCCAAGGGCGACACCGGCTCCCCCGAGGTCCAAGTGGCGCTGCTCACCGCCCGCATCAACGACCTCACCGGTCACTTCAAGGAACACGTCAAGGACCACCACTCGCGCCGCGGCCTGCTCAAGATGGTCAGCCAGCGCCGCAAGATGCTGGACTACCTCAAGGGCAAGAACGTCGACAGCTATCGTCAGCTGATCGAGCGTCTCGGCCTGCGCAAGTAATTTCCCCGGGTTTTGCCCACCATGCTGGCTGCCCGCGTGAACGGGCACCGTTAAAGACAATGCCGGCACGGCCGCCAGGGCCGTGCCGGCTTTTCATTTTCCGAAAGGATTTTTCGTGCTGACACCGATCAAGAAGACCTTCAACTACGGCGCTCACACCGTCACGCTGGAAACCGGCGAAATCGCCCGCCAGTCGGGCGGCGCCGTGATCGTCAACATGGACGACACCGTGATCCTCGCCACCGTCGTCGCCAAGACCGAAGCCAAGCCGGGCCAGGACTTCTTCCCGCTGACCGTCGATTACGTCGAGAAGGTCTACGCCGCGGGCCGCATTCCCGGCGGCTTCTTCAAGCGCGAAGGCCGTCCCTCAGAGAAGGAGACGCTGACCTCGCGCCTGATCGATCGCCCGATCCGCCCGCTGTTCCCGGAC
>DAIDAU010000004.1 GCA_027310465.1 Rhodocyclaceae bacterium | reverse complement strand
GCCGAGCG
This sequence comes from Rhodocyclaceae bacterium, assembly GCA_027310465.1. Taxonomy (GTDB): domain Bacteria; phylum Pseudomonadota; class Gammaproteobacteria; order Burkholderiales; family Rhodocyclaceae; genus Nitricoxidireducens. Next base: position 4,939 of record DAIDAU010000004.1, on the reverse strand, counting down.
TAGCGAGGCTGTGGGGGGGGGCATGGTGGTCTTGGGGCGGATCGCCGCCCCGTACGGAATCAAGGGCTGGGTCAAGCTGCATCCCTTTGGGGACGACCCGGCGGCGTGGGCCGGGATGCCGCGCTGGTGGTTGGGCAAATCGGCCGATGGCGCGGACTGGCTGCCGATGACGCTCGAGGAATTGCGGGCGCATGGCAAAGGCCTGATCGCCAAGTTCGACGGCATCGACGACCGTACCGCCGCCGAGAAGCTGGATGGAATGTACGTCGGCGCGCCGCGCGATGAGCTGCCGGCGACCGGGGAGGACGAGTTCTACTGGGGCGATCTGGTCGGGCTCGCAGTGGTGAATGAAGGCGGCGAGCGTTTGGGCAAGGTGGCTTCGCTGATCGAGGCCGGCGCGAATCAGGTGCTCGTGGTGAAGGACGAAGTGGCGGACAAGGAACACCTGCTGCCCTTCGTCGCAGAAGTGGTCAAGGACGTGGCGGTGGCCGAAGGCCGCATCCGCGTCGCCTGGGGGAAGGACTGGTGATGCTGCGCTTCGACGTCATCACGCTTTTCCCTGAGATATTCGCTGCAGTGACGCAGTCCGGCATTACGCGGCGCGCACTGGAGCGGGGCTTGTGGCAGCTCGAAAGCTGGAACCCGCGCCAGTGGGCGGAAAACAGCTACGGCACGATCGACGACCGGCCCTTCGGCGGCGGCCCAGGCATGGTGATGCAGGTGGCGCCGCTGGAAAAGGCCATCGCCGCCGCGAAAGCGGCGCGCGGCGGCAGCGGGAAGGTGATCTACCTCTCGCCGCAGGGCCGGCCGCTGACGCACGCAAAGGTGTGCGAGGTGGCGCAGAGCGACGGTGCGGTGCTGTTGTGCGGGCGCTATGAAGGCGTCGACGAGAGGCTGATCGAGCGCTGCGTCGACGAGGAAATATCGCTGGGAGACTTCGTGCTCTCCGGCGGAGAAGTGGCGGCGCTGGCGCTGATCGATGCCTGCGTCAGGCAGTTGCCGGGAGCCTTGAACGACGCTGGTTCGGCGGTCGAGGAGTCGTTTGCGGACGGGCTGCTGGATTGCCCGCACTACACGCGGCCCGAGGAGTACGAAGGAATGCAGGTGCCCGATGTGTTGTTGTCCGGGAACCATGAGAACATCCGGCGCTGGCGCCTGAAACAGGCGCTGGGGCGGACGTGGCTGCGGCGGCCGGAATTGCTCAAACGCCGCGGATTGAGCAAGGAAGAGGCGCGACTGCTGGAGGAATTCCGGCGCGAGCGCCAGTAACCAAGAAACGCGCGCATCAGCGGTAGCAGGCTGCTCTGCACGGAAGGCCACCGGCCATTTGACAGGAGTTAGAAATGAACCTGATTCAGCAACTCGAAAAAGAGGAAATCGAACGCCTCGGCAAGACCATCCCCGACTTCGCACCCGGCGACACCGTGATCGTCCAGGTGAAGGTCAAGGAAGGCAACCGCGAGCGCCTGCAGGCTTACGAAGGCGTGGTCGTCGGCAAGAAGAACCGCGGCCTCAACTCGAGCTTCATCGTGCGCAAGATCTCCGCCGGCGAAGGCGTCGAGCGCACCTTCCAGACTTACTCCCCGCTGCTGGCCGCCATCGAAGTCAAGCGCCGCGGCGACGTCCGCCGCGCCAAGCTCTACTACCTGCGCGAGCGCTCCGGCAAATCGGCGCGCATCAAGGAGAAGCTGGAAGCGCGGAAGGTGGAAGGGAAGCAGTAATCTCCCTCAATGTATCAGCAAGGGGCGCCGAGGCGCCCCTTTCAACTTCAGATCGACAGGAGTCGATTAGAAGGCGTGGCGGATGCCGATGGAGATGCCGCGCGGATCGGCGTCCGCGTTGGCGCCAGTGCCGGTGGACGTGGCGTTGTTGCGGGCGACCGGATACAGGAAGTCGTATCCCGCGCCGGCGTCGTTGTTGATCTGCGTCCACAGGGCCTTGATGATGGTGCGCTTGGACAGACTGTATTCGTAGCCGATCTCGAACTGCTTGGCGCCCGTGTTGGAGGTGCTGCTCACGTTGCCGGCCTTGCCGTATTGGCCGATGATCTTGCCAGAGCCGACGTTGAAGGTCACCGGCAGGAACCAGGTGCTGGTCTTCAGAGCCGTGCCGCCGGCGAAGCCGAGAGCGCCGCCGCCTTGGATCGTATAGTTCGACTGATCCCACAGCAGACCGACCGTGCCCTGGCCGAAGTCATACTTGGCGCCCAGGCGGTTGTCGGCAGCCTTCTGGAAGACGCCGGCGGCGGCGGTAGCGCCGGCGAGGCCCAGGCCGTCGGCAGAGGTGGCGCCGCTGTTGGTGGTGTTCACGACCGTGTAGGCGTAGCCAACGTAGATCGGGCCGTTTTCGTAGTTCAGGCCCAGCGTCCAGGCGGTGCTGCCCTTGAGGGAGCCAGCGGGGCTATCCTGCTTACCGGCAAAGTTCGCAAGCGTGGGCGCTCCCTGATTGACACCCGTGAAGCCTGTGCTGTAGCCCAGAACGCCGGAGAAGCCGCCGATGTTCGGGGAGATGTAGGCGATGGCATTGGAGATGCGCTGATCGAAGGGGCTGGCACCGCCGCCCAAACCAGCCGCGGCGAGCGCGCCCTTGCCGAGCAGGCCGAAGTTCGTGCCGATGCCCGTGGCGCCGCTGTTGACGTCGAACTTGGCAGCGATGGCACGGCTCGGGCCGGTCAGGAAGCCCATGGCGACCGTGCCGAAGCCGCCGGCGAGGCCGACGTAGGTGTCACGGGTGTTGAACGAGGAGCCAGTACCGTTTTCGGACTGCAGGCCGCTTTCGACCTGCCACGCGACGGCCAGACCGTTGCCCAGGGCTTCCGTGCCCTTGAAGCCGATCAGGGACGAGTTGGAGTTGATACGGTTGCGGCTGGCGTAGTCACCAGCGGTGCCGGCGGTAGAACCGGTGGACGACACGGAATCGAACGTCGCGTCCATCACACCGTAAATCTGCACGTTGGACTGAGCGAAGGCGGCGCCCGACAGGCCGGCGATGGCCAGAGCAATCAGTTTCTTTCCTATCCGATCCGTGATGCGGAACGCTGCCGGATGACTCCTTTGGCCTCGCGTGGATGAGTGCTATCGTTGGCCGTCCGAGCAAGATTTTTCGGTCGCCATGTGCCAGATAGACAACGACGCCGCTGCAAAGGAACCCGCCGGCGATGCAGAGCGGATTGCCACGTCTGTGGCAAGGCACTTGGCTGCGTTCCGGCCCTATCAGGAAGTCTTTGATCTGTGGTCGAACGCCAGCGTCCGGCGCGAAACGACCGTCGGCGACTATCTCAAGGTCTGGACGGCATTTGCAGATTCTGCGCAGAGGAAAGAACTGGCCGACATCACGCGCAAGGACGTGCTGGCGTTCCGCGACGAACTGACTACCCAAGGTCAAAGCGCGGTGACCGTCAATCGCAAGGTCGGCATCCTCAAGACCCTGTTCCGGGTCGCCATCGACTACGAACGGCTCGCCTCGAATCCGGCCGACCAGGTGAAGGTTGTCAGCCGGCCGCAGCAAAAGCCCCGCGTGGCCTTTGGCGTTGAAGACCTGAACCGCATCTTCCAGTCGGAAATCTACACAATGGGCTTTCGCCCGAAGGCAGCCGGCGGCGAGGCGGCTTACTGGCTGCCGCTGCTGGCGCTATTCTCCGGTGCGCGTGTCGAGGAGCTGGCGCAATTGCTGGTAACCGACATCATCCACGAGCCGGACCTCGGCTACTACATCAACATCACCGATGAGGCCGAACACGGCAAACTCAAGAACGCCTCGTCGCGCCGACGCATCCCTGTCCATACGACGTTGCTCGACTGCGGCTTCCTCGACTACGTGGAGGCGGTGCGCCCCCGCCGATTTCTGTTTCCCGACCTCAAGCCCAACCCGCGCGGCAAACTCGGCGGCTATTTCTCGAACTTCTTCTCAGGCTACCTACGCCAGCGCGTTCACATCACCGACAAGCGCAAAGTGTTCCACTCGTTCAGGCACACGTTCAAGGACATCTGCCGCAGTGTCGGCATCGACGAGGCCGTCCATGACGCCCTGACAGGGCACACCGCCACCGGCGCGGGCCGCAAGTATGGGAATGAGCAATACCCGCTGGCGCCGCTCTTTGCCGCGATGGAACGCTTCGAGGTGGAGGGCTTGGACCTTGACCATCTCTACGTCCGCCCACCGACGCGGCGGCTGGCACAGGTTGAGACGACGATGGTCAGCGCCTACTACGGCATCGTCGTCGGCCTACGCCATGTCATCGGCAATCGGCAGATCGACCCGCATGTGTTCGCTCGTTGCCAGGGCGGTATGGCAGCAATCGCCATTGCCGACAATCGGATCATCCACGGAAGCCTGCCCTTCGCGAAGCTCGTCATGGTGCAGGCGTGGGTGGAAATCCACCGCGAGGAACTGATCGCCAACTGGGAGAATGGGCGGCAGTCGGGCGAGTTCTTCAAAATCGAACCGTTGCGCTGATCGTCCCGCCGTTCTATAAGGATTCGCGCCGGCGCGGTCGGATTGAAGGATGGACCACCGCCACAGACCCAACGGCGCTCTAGGACTTCGCTTACCAACCCGGCTAGTTCAGTAGTTGTCCAATCTTGCGCTCAAATATCCAGAACTCAATCTCGGCTTCATCCCAGCCGACCGCACTGATCCCGATCTTGAACGGCTTGGGGAAAAGGCCCATCTTGCCAAGGCGATAGATGGTTGCCTTCGACAAGCCGACCGCATCAATAACCTGGTTCAGCCGAAGAACGCGGCTGCGGCGCGGTGGGTGTGCGGTCAGGGTTACGTTCATGATCTCTTCAGCGATTTAGCTCGTGCCAGTCTTAAGTGATTATAGGTGTGAGCTATCGTAACGTCCATAGCAATAGCGCATATTTGTCACTTCCATGAGACGCGCCGGGACCGAATGCACCTCGTCGAGTGGGTGTAGCGCCGCGTGACACCTATGCGA
>DAIDAU010000535.1 GCA_027310465.1 Rhodocyclaceae bacterium | reverse complement strand
CCGCATCAGGATCTGTCGGTAGTGATGCATTTCGAATTTCCTCCTGCTCATCGAACCTCCGGCCAAAAAGCCCGCAAGGGTAGCGATGTCGCTTTGAAAATTCCGAAATGCCCGTTACTTCTCCTCCGCTACTGGCTCCATTACGCCGATCATCGGGTGGCTCCTATATGCCGATCATCGACTGGCTCCTATACGCCGATCCTGAAGTGGCTCCTATATGCCGGTCGCTGACAGGGGCGATGGACTACAGCTTTTCGACGCCGTACGCCGGGCCGTTTCCAGGTACGAACGGCTTTTACGCGAATGGCTATTCGCGCCAGGTGGCGAGCACGTCCAACCCGGCAACGTTCACATACCAGATTGCGTTCAGTTTCACACCGCCTTCCGGGCAAACACTGTTACCGCCCGCGTACACGCCGAGGTGGCAGGCGGCGGGCCAGTCGGTCAATGACCTGCCGCAAAGCTATACGACGCAGCCCTTGAGCGATGCGCAGTTGGCCGCGATTGCCAACGCCGTCTGGAAGAATGCCGCGCAGGCCAATAACCGGGATGCGATTCCTTGGCCTGCCGCCAATCCGATTACGCCTGCCGATATCGCCGCTTGGCGTTCCGCCAATCCTCAGCTTGTGCCGACGGTGAATGACTTCATTTCGCCAGTCACCGCACCGGGTTCCTCGACGGTACCAATCCCCAATCCGGGGACGGACGCACCGCCCGTTGATCCGCCGGGGACTACGCCGACCGCACCCGCCGCACCAATTGACTGGGGAAGTTTTACGCCGCCGACGCTGGAGGATACGCCCACGGCAGCGTCGATCCTCGATCCGATTTTCAATATGTGGCCGCAATGGGCTAGCTATTCGTTTCCTTCGCATACCGCTGAGTGTCCGAAGCCACAATTTGTCGCACTCGGGCATACGTTCACTTTCGACCACATGTGTACTTGGGTGGAAATGATCCGACCAAGCGTGCAGGCCGCGTTCGCATTGGTCTGGGCGCTGATGGTTATCTTCATCGTCATGGGAGCTTGAAAAATGCCTGCGATTTCCATCGTGATTCTCGCTGCGATTGTCTATCTCTACCTATCGGCGAGGTGGTAGATGGGTGCGCTGCTTACCGCCGTCGTCGGCTTCTTCGTTCGTTCCGTTCTACTCAAATTTGTCTCTTTCACGGTGCTGTATCTCATCGTGTCGGCCTTCGTTAGCTACGTCATGGGCAAGCTCTCGGGTGTCGGCCCTGCTGCGCTTGATTCGGCGCTATCGGCGTGGACGCCAGCCATGTGGTACTTCGCCGATCTGACACTCTTCAGCCAAGGCATCCCTGCAATCATTAGCGCCTACGTCCTGCGCTTCGCCATTCGGCGCTTGCCGGTGATCGGGTAACGTCATGTCGATCAACTGCTACTCAGGGTTGATGGGCAGCGGCAAGACCTACGAGGTGGTGTCTTCGATCATCATTCCTGCCACCTGCCAAGGTCGCCGGGTGGTGACCAACATCAGCGGCATCGATAACGACGCGATCCGTGCTTACTGCTGCGAGAAGTTCGACATCCCGTTGGACAAGCTCGGTCATGTCGTTTACGCGAAGAATGAAGAAGTCATGTCTTGCGAGTTTTTCCCGACGATGGAGACTAGGGAGGAGCATCAATGCAAGTCCTACGTCCTTCCTGGCGATCTGGTGGCCGTCGATGAGGCGTACAAGATTTGGGGACAAGACTGCAAGATTCACAACGAGCACAAGGTGTTCTTCCGCGAGCATCGACACTATGTCCATTCGCAAACGGGTGTTGCGTGCGATCTGGTACTGATGACGCAGGACATTGGCGACTTGCACCGCGTTCTCAAGGTCGTTATCGAGCAGTCTTTCAAGACCCACAAGGCGAAGGGTGTGGGCATGAACACCGTCTACACCATCACGATGTGGGAGGGTTGGAAGCAGCACCAGAAGAACATCGTCAAGGATTGGACACAGACCTACAACCCCGAAATCTTCCCGCTTTACAAGAGCTATGCCGGCGAACAGCAAGGCAGGGAACTGGCTTCCGATACTCGACAAAACGTGTTCGCCGATAAGCGGCTGCTCTACAAGATCGCATTCATGCTGATCGGGGGCTGCCTTGCAGTGTGGTGGCTCTGGCATTACGTCAGCAACAAGATCAACCCAAGTGGCAAACCAGGTACAACGATTTCGCAGGACGCCGCACCCGGTGTGGTGTTGCCCAAGTCGAACTATTCGCCGGATTGGCGCATTGTCGGCGTCCTTGATGTTGGCGGTATCCGCCAGATTGTGCTGGCCGGGGCAAACGGCATACGCCTCGATAACGGCATCTACTACACAGGCGCCGGCCTTTCGCTTTCCGGCATGGTTGATGGAAAAACGGTCACACGCTTTTCAGGCCAAGCTCCTTCTACTTCTCCATCCGAAGGAAAGACAGGAGGGCTTGTACGATGAAGCGCTGCCTGGTCGTTCTTCTTTGCTTGGTATGGCCGCTGGCTGGCAATGCCGGCGCTGCCGCGCCCGATGCGTCATTTGACTTGGACGGTCAGTCAGTGGCTTCGATCATGCGTGTCGTCTACGTCGAAGCCTTTCGCGAACGAGCCTATTTCTTCGACCCGGCTGTGCTCCAAGATCAACGACCAATTTCATTCCGCTACAGTCCAAAGGATGGCGACTTCCGCACCTTCCTGGCTGGTTTCCTGCGGAGCATCGGTTACTCGATGGAGCAGCGCAATGGCGCGGACTTTATCCGCCCCATTCCGCAGGCCGAAAGGCCGTCGATTGCCGAAGATCCGAATATGGATGTCTTCTACTACAAGCCGCGCTATCGCGATGGTTCGTACTTAGTTGAAGTGCTGACTCCGCTTTTCAAGGGCAAATTTACTTCCCAGCGGGTCGTAAGCGCTCCGGCAACGGCTGGGCCGTCCACCGCCGTCGGAACGAATAGCGGCGCTACCGTTGGCTCTGGTGCGTCCTCTGGTAGCACTCAGCCGGTTGTGCCCTCCGGTTCGGCGCTGGCACAGGTGGAGCGCAGTATCGATCAGCTTATTTTTGCCGGCTCACCCAAGGAAGTTGCCGTGTTGAAAGCACTTCTTCCCCAAGTCGACACCGACGTCGGGCAGGTAATAGTTTCCGGTGCGCTCTACGAGGTGCAGACCGGCGAACATCGCGGCTCTGCCCTCTCGCTCGCTGGCTCCCTGCTTTCTGGAAGGCTCAAGATCAGCCTGGGCAGCGCGGTAGCCGCCGACAACTTTGCTTCGTTCAAGGTGGCCGACATGACGGGGATCATGCAGGCGCTCGATACCGATTCACGCTTCAAGGTCTTATCCAGCCCACAAGTGCGCGTAGCTTCTGGCCGCTCCGCGACCTTCATTGTCGGCGAGGAAGTTCCGGTGCTTGGTGCTGTCACATATCCGCAGGGCGGATCGTCGCCGGTTCAGTCTGTCGATTACCGAAGTTCAGGCGTCATCTTTTCGATTACTCCCGACATCCACGATGCCGCCATCGACGTGCGCGTTGACCAGCAGGTTTCCAGCTTTGTGAATACGACGACCGGGGTCAATAACTCGCCCACGCTGACTAAACGCCAACTCTCAACCAACGTCACGATGGCTGATGGCGATGTCGTTGTAATCGGCGGCCTCCGTAATGACAAAGATTCCGTCGCTTCATCGGGCCTCTCTTTTCTTCCTTCCTTCTTCAAGGCAAATACCTCCGACCAGTCTCATTCAGAGATTCTGCTTTTCCTACAGTTGAAGAAGCTGTAAAGCGAGGTGATCGGTGGAAGGTTTGCATACCCGATATGCAGAGCCTCATGACGCTTTGTTTTACAAAGACATTTTCTGGCAGAATGCTCGAATAAGGTGGAAGGTTTGTTTTCGCCGACGCAATAGGCTTGGAGGCTGTTATGCGCAAGACAACTCTTACCACCCTCTTCCTCATATTTTCCGAGGTGATGTTGTCGTCTGCCGCTCATGCAGGATGCGTAATTTCTGTTGATAGCGAATACCAAAGGGATGTGATCCAAAACAACGGTGGATTCCGTTTTCCAAAGTACGCGCAAGTTTGCGAGAAGCTGAGGAAGGCTGATGCGCGGCTTCATGTTCAGTCTATGAATCTTGAGCACGCACGCATACTTGTTCTGGCAGTGCGGGACATGAATACGACCATTGCTTCAAGCAGCGACCTGGACTCCATAACTGTTTCGACTTTTTCCGATAAGTCGTTGGGTATGCTGTTCGATGAAATGCTGAATGGCGGATGGGATATCGATCGGGCGATTGCTTCCCTCAATGAAGAAAGAAAAAGGGCAAGGGCGATCTTGTCAGGTCGATCACGAAAAGATTGAATCTCAGCAACTACATCGCCTAGCAGCCGATCCTACAGAGGCTCAGGAATCGAAACCTGCACGCCTCTTGAAGTTGTGCAGGTTTTGAAGGCCGGAGGCCGGTTCCTGAGGGCGGTAGGTCGGCGTCGCGGGTACGCGCACCAACGTTCGCCACGGCTCGAACGGCCCACTCCGCACCCTCCCTATAGACCGCCGTTGACTGACGATATTTTTGCGTACACTAGGTTCCTCGCGCGCCGCTGGGTACTTCTAGAGACACGCATCGACACGGAGGAGCACACAATGGCAGTGGAGTCGCTGACATTCTTGGGATTGGCTACTGC
>DAIDAU010000534.1 GCA_027310465.1 Rhodocyclaceae bacterium | reverse complement strand
CCTCGCCGACGATCTCGAGGTCGAGAGCGCGGCCGAGCGCGATTACGGCGCGCGCGATGGCGCGGCTGCGCGGATCGTCGGCGATGTGCCGGACGAAGGACTTGTCGACCTTCAGCTTGTCGAGCGGCAGCCGGCTCAGGCTGCCCAGGCTCGAATAGCCGGTGCCGAAGTCGTCGAGCGCCACCTTCATGCCGTATTGCTTCACCTGCTCGAGGATCTGCACCGCCTCGTCGACGTTCTCCATGATGGCGCTCTCCGTCACCTCGATCTGCAGGCCGGCCGGCTCGACGCCGTAGCGCGTGGCGATCCCGCCCAGGCGCTCGGCGAAGGCTTTCTGCCGGAACTGCAGCGGCGAGACGTTGATGGCGATGACGACGTCCAGGCCCGCGCGCTGCCACTCGGCCTGCTGCCGGCAGGCCTCGCCGACGACCCATTCGCCGATGTCGCCGATGAGGCCCGCCGCCTCGGCGACGGGGATGAAGCGCTGCGGACCGATGCCCGGCTTCTCGCCATCCGCCAGGCGCAGCAGCGCCTCGGCGCCGATCAAGCGGCCGCTGCGCACGTCCATCACCGGCTGGTAGTGGAGTCTCAGTCCGTCGTGCTTCAGCGCGTCCTTGATGCGCGCCTCCAGCGACAGCGCCTGCTTGGCCTGATGATCGAGCTCGGGCGTGAAGAAGTGGTAGTTCGCGCGCCCCGACTGCTTGACGCTGTACATGGCGAGGTCGGCGGCGTGGATCAGGGAGCTCACGTCCGTCGCATGCTCGGGAAAGAGGGCGATGCCGATCGACGGCGAAAGCGAAAGCTCCAGCGTGCCGACATGGAAGGGCCGGCCGATGCTCGCCACCACGTGCCGCGCCACCACCGCGGCGCGCTGCTGGACGGCGTCGAGATGCGGCAGGAAGATGACGAACTCGTCGCCGCCGAGGCGCCCCACCAGGTCTTCCTGCCGCGTGCACCTGAGCAGGCGGCGTGCGACTTCCTGCAGCACCTGGTCGCCGACCTCATGGCCGTAGAGGTCGTTGATCGGCTTGAAGCGGTCGAGATCGACGAACAGCAGCGCCCCGCGCCCATGGCTGCGCTGCGCCGCGGCGATCAGGTGGCCGCCGTACTCGAAGGTGAGCGCGCGATTGGGCAGGCCGGTGAGCGGATCGTGCAGCGCGGCGTCGCGCACGCGCTGCTGCATCAGCTTGTGCTCGGTGATGTCGGTGTGCGTCCCCACCAGGCGCAAGGCCTTGCCCTGCGCGTCGCGCTCGGCCGCCACGGCTTGCGAGAGAATCCAGCGCCAGCCGCCAGCCGCGGCGCGCAGGCGCAATTCAGCCGAAAGGCTTTCCTTGCGCCCGCTCACGACGTCGTTGACCATATCGGCCAGCAGCTTGCGGTCTTCGTCGTGGATCAGCGCAAGCCAATCCGACCGTGTCGGCAGCCTGTCGGCGCCGAAGCCGAGCATGCGATAGACATGGTCGTCGCAGGCGATGATCACGTCCTCCGCCACGTCCATCTCCCATACCGCCGATCTGGCCGCCTTCAAGGCCAAGGCCAGCGTCGCGTGGCTGTCGTGCAAGGCGCTGGTGCGCCGCTTCAGCAGTTCGGCGGCCTTGCCGATGGCCCTGGCCACCTCGTCGGCTTCCTTCACCGCCGTGTGCGGCAGCGACGCCGCTTCGCCCGCGCCCAGCGCGGTCGCCGGGGCCACCAGCGCCTGGAACGAGCGCCCGATCTTTCCCGCCGTCAGCCACGCCAGCCCTATCCCAACGGCGAACAGGGACAGCACGCCGAGCGCCATCACCGACAGGTTCTGCCACAGCGACGCTTCGATGATTTCGGCGGGAATGCCGATGGCGACCAGCCAGCCGGTCAGCGGCGAGCGGCTGAATACGGCAAACACCGGAACGCCTTCGATGCTGGTCCCTTCCGTCGTCCCCTCCGGCGCGGTTCCGGCGGCCTGCTGGAAATCCGCCGTGGCCTGCTTGCCGAGCAGCCGTTCGCCGGCCCGGGTCCGGGCGACGAAGGCGCCTCTGCCGTCGAGTATCGAGGCGATCCACGCCGTCGGCAGCCGCTGCGCGCGGAGCGTCGCGTCGATCGCCTCCGGCAGCATGCCGACGACGACCGCATAGGCGACGCGGCCGTTGCGGAATGCCGGCACCGCGACGGCGACGACGGGACGCCGCAAGGTGCTGCTGGTGTAGAGGTTGGACACCGCCGGCTGGCCGGTCTTGAAGACGTGGGCGACCAGTCCCGGATAATCGTAGCGCGGCAAGGCGGTTCCGAACGGCTCGATGGTGTTCGCGAGCTCCTGGGCCGCACCGTCCGTCAGGACCACGTCGGCGCCCAGTCCCGATTGTTCCAGCGCCTTCCTGGCGTGCCGATGAAACGTCGCGAAGTCGCCCTTCTCGAGCGAGTCCGCGGTGGCCAGTCCCTCGGCAAAGGCCTGGACGCGCAGGATCTGGTTGTCCATCGCCTGGGCCAGCGCACGCGCCGTTTGGAGGGTGTCCTTGCCGAGCTGCGCGCGGTTCTCCCGGAACTCGCGGACGAAGAACAGCGTCGCGCCGAGCATCCCCGGCAGCAGGCAGGCGAGCACGAGCCAGATGAGGAAGGTCCTGACCGACGTCTGGCCCGGAACGGCCGGAGGCCGCGAAGAAGGCGACGCCGCGTCGGAGGATGGGGCCATGAGGAAAGACTGCGCTGGGAGTACTGACCTCTGACCCGGTGCCGCGCGCAAAAATCCCGCCAAACCCGCCTTCCGGTGCGGCGGGCTTGCGCCGAAGGAACCGGGGAAGACGCGGACGCGGGCTCAGCCGAGCCCGTTCTTCAGGTCCGCTTCGATGTCGTCGACGGATTCGAGGCCGACGGCGATGCGCAGCAGGCCTTCGCCGATGCCCGCCGCGGCGCGCGCTTCGGCGGAGATGCGGCCGTGCGTCGTGCTCGCCGGATGCGTGATGGTGGTCTTGGTGTCGCCGAGGTTGGCGGTGATGGACAGCAGGCGGCAAGAGTCGACGACGCGCCAGGCCTCCTCGCGCGCGCCCTCGACCTCGAAGGAGACGATCGCGCCGCCGCTCTTCTGCTGGCGCATCGCCAGCGCGTGCTGCGGATGGGAGGCGAGGCCCGGGTAGAAGACGCGCGCCACCTTGGGATGCGCCTCGAGCCGGCGCGCCAGCTCCAGCGCGCTCGCCGATTGCGCCTCCATGCGAATCTTCAGCGTCTCCAGCCCCTTCAGCAGCACCCAGGCGTTGAACGGCGACAGCGTCGGCCCGGCGGTGCGCAGGAACTTGAACACCTCGTCGGTCAGCGCCTTGGCGCCGCAGATGGCGCCGCTCAGCACGCGGCCCTGGCCGTCGAGATACTTGGTGGCGGAGTGGATGACCAGATCGGCGCCGAGTTCGAGCGGCCGCTGCAATATCGGCGTGCAGAAGCAGTTGTCGACGGCCAGCAGCGCGCCGCCCTGGTGCGCCACGGCGGCGACCGCCGCGATGTCGACGACTTCGGTCAGCGGATTCGAAGGCGTCTCGATGAACACGAGCTTCGTGTTCGGCTGCAGCGCGGCGCGGTAGGCATCGACGTTGGTCGTTTCGACGAAGCTCGTCTCGACGCCGAAGCGCGCGAAGATGTTGCCGAACAGCTGCTGCGTGGCGCCGAAGATGCCGCGCGAGGCGATGATGTGGTCGCCGGCCTTGAGCAGCGCCATGACGGTCGAGAAGATCGCCGACATGCCGCTGGCCGTGGCGATGCAGCCTTGCGCGCCCTCCAGCGCGGCGAGGCGCTCCTGGAAGATCGAGACCGTCGGATTGGAGAAGCGCGAGTAGACGTTGCCTTCTTCCGCGCCGGAGAAGCGCGCCGCGGCCTGCGCCGCGCTGTCGAAGACGAAGCTCGAGGTCAGGTAGAGCGCTTCGGCGTGCTCGCCGAACTGGCTGCGCTCCTGGCCGGCGCGCACGGCGAGCGTATCGAGGTCGTAGGGTTTGCTTGCCATCGGGTTCAGGCGACCAGTTGCAGATCGAGTTGGCCGCCTTCGTCGTCGGACCCCGATTTCGAAGCGCGTCCGCGCGCCCGCTCGATGGCCTCGAGATAGGCCTGGGTGACGTCGCCGGTGACGTAGTGGCCGTCGAAGCACGAGGTCTCGAACTGCGTGACGCTCGGATTGACGGCGCGCAGGGCCGCGCGCAGCGCGTCGAGATCCTGGTAGATCAGCGCGTCGGCGCCGATCTCGCGGCGGATTTCGTCGTCGCTGCGGAAGGCGGCGATCAGCTCGCCGCGCGACGGCATGTCGATGCCATAGACGTTGGCGAAGCGCACCGGCGGGCTGGCCGAGGCGAAATAGACCTTCCGGGCGCCGGCTTCGCGCGCCATGGTGATGATCTCGCGGCTGGTGGTGCCGCGCACGATGGAGTCGTCGACCAGCAGCACGTTCTTGCCGCGGAATTCCTGCGCGATGGCGTTGAGCTTCTGGCGCACCGACTTCCGGCGCGTGCCCTGGCCCGGCATGATGAAGGTGCGGCCGATGTAGCGGTTCTTGACGAAGCCCTCGCGGTACGGCTTGTTCAAGTGCGCCGACAGCTCCATGGCGGCGTGGCGGCTGGAGTCCGGGATCGGGATGACGGCGTCGATCTCGAGGTGCGGCATGGTGCGGCGGATCTTGTCGGCGAGGAACTCGCCCATCTTGACGCGCGCCTCGTACACCGAGATGCCGTCCATCAGCGAATCGGGACGCGCCAGGTAGACGTACTCGAACATGCACGGCGCATGCACCGTGCGCTCGGCGCACTGGCGGCTCTGGAAGCGGCCGTGCACGTCGATGAGGACGGCCTCGCCGGGCTCGACGTCGCGCAGCATCTTGAAGCCCAGCGTGTCGATCGCCACGCTCTCGGAGGCGACCAGGTACTCCGTGCCCGCCGGCGTGTCGTTGCGGCCGATCACCAGCGGCCGGATGCCGTAGGGATCGCGGAAGGCGACCAGGCCGTAGCCGGCGATCATGGCGATCACGGCGTAGGCGCCGCACACGCGGCGATGCACGCCGGCGACGGCCTTGAAGATGGTCTCGGGATCGACCTGGTAGCGGTTCTGCGACGCCACCTGCAGCTCGTGCGCGAAGACGTTGAGCAGCACCTCCGAATCGGAGTTGGTGTTCATGTGCCGCAGGTCCTGCAGGAACATGTCGTGCTTGAGCTCGTCGGCGTTGGTCAGGTTGCCGTTGTGCGCCAGCATCAGCCCGAACGGCGAATTGACGTAGAACGGCTGCGCCTCGGCGGCGTTGTAGGCCGAGCCCGCCGTCGGATAGCGGCAGTGGCCGATGCCCCAGTTGCCGAGGAGTTCGCGCATGTTGCGCGTGCGGAAGACGTCGCGCACCAGGCCGGGGCCCTTGTGCATGTGGAAGCGCCCGCCCTCGGCCGTGACGATGCCGGCGGCGTCCTGTCCGCGGTGCTGCAGCACCTGGAGGCCGTCGTAGAGCAGTTGGTTTACCGGCGTGGTCGCTACCACGCCCAATATGCCGCACATGTCTTCGTCCCGCTATCTATATCGAATCCGTTTCGCCACTTCCGCCGGCAACCACGGCTTCGCCGCGATCACCGCCGTCTCCAGCGGCGGCGCGAACGTCGCGTCGCGCCACCAGGGTTCCTTCGGCAACGCCGTCATGCCGCCCAGCGCCACCGCCACCAGCGCGATCAGCACGCCGCGCGCCACGCCGAACGCCGCGCCCAGCACGCGGTCGATCAGGCCCAGCCCCACCGCGCGCATCATCAGCGCGGCGACGATGCGCACCAGCGCAAACGCCAGCAGCACCGCGACGAACACCGCCGCAAATCCCGCCGCCGCGCTCGCCGCCGGATCTGCGATCCACTTCGCCAGCAGCCGGCCCGCCTCGTGGCCGAAATGCTTGGCCGCGAAGAACGCCGCCACCCAGGCCGCCAGCGCCAGCAGCTCGCTCAGCACGCCGCGCCACAATCCCACCAGCACCGACGCGCCCACGATCGCCAGCAGGGCAAAATCGAACGCCGTCACTCGCTACTCTACTTCTGCGCAATCGGTCCGTCGACGCCGATGACCTTGACCTTGACCTTGGCCTTCTCGGCCGCATCCTTGCTCGCAAACGGGCCGGCGCGCACGCGCGTCCGCGGGCCCTGCGGCGAATCGAATTTCTCGGTGTAGGCGGGCACGCCCATGCCCTTGAGCTTGGACATCAGCAGCTTGACGTTGCCGGCCTCCTTGTAGGCGCCCAACTGGATCACCCACTCGCCGGAATCGCCCGTCAATGCGGTCGCGGCGCGCGCCTCGTCGGCCTTCTTCGCCTCGGCCTTGGCGGCCGGCTTGTCCGCGGTTTTTTCGGCGGGCTTGTCCGCCGCCTTCTCGGCCGGCTTCTCCGAAGCCGCGGCGGCCACGGTGGCCGCGGGCTTTGCGGGGGTGGCTTCGGACTTGGCCGGCTCGGGCTTGGCCACCGCGGCGGAATTCGTCTTGGCGGCCGGGGAATCCGCCTTGGCTTCGGCTTTCGGTTCGGCCGGCGGCGCTTCTTCCGCCGGCGCGACCGGCGGCAAGGGCGTGGCGGTCGGCTTGGCCGGCAGGACCTTCGCGGCAATGCCGGTCGGTGCCTCCTGGCTCGGGATGCGCACCTGGATGTCCTGGTTGGCCGGGCGCGGCTCGTGGTCCATCACCATCGGCAGCACGATCGCCGCGAGCAGCGCCAGCGCGGCGGCACCGACCAGGCGGCGGCGCGCGCGCTTCTTCCGTGCCAACTGCTCATCGAGAGACGCTTCACTTTCTGCCATGGAATTCACGCCTTGCGTCCCAGGAAACGCATCACGTCGGCTACCGTCAGGAAAGATCCGAAGGCCACGATTCTATCATTCTCCCCGGCGTTCTCTTGGGCGAAAGCAATAGCCGCGGCGGGGCTATCGAAGCGCGGCAGCGGCGCGGCGACGCCCTCTGCGGCGAGGATCGCGGCGAGCTGATCGGCGCTCGCGGCGCGCGGTCCGGCGAGCGTGCAGGGCAGCCAGCGGTCGATGCGATGGCGGACGGCGCGCACCACGCCGGCGATGTCCTTGTCGCGCAGCATGCCGAAGACCGCCCAGGTCGTCGGATGAAAAGCCATGCCGCCGAGGTTGTCGGCCAGCACGCGGGCGGCCTGCGGGTTGTGGGCGACGTCGAGCACCACGCTGGGCCGCCCGGGCAGGACCTGGAAGCGGCCGGCGACTTCGACTTCGAGCAGGCCGCGGCGGATGTCCTGCATCGCCACCGGCACCGCATCGTGCAGGCTGTCGAGCGCCGCCAGCGCGCACGAGGCGTTGTTCAGCTGCGTGGCGCCGCGCAGCGCCGGATAGGCCAGCCCGCTCTTCTTGCCGCCGCGCCCCCAGAACTGCCACTGGCCGTCCTGGCGCGCGAAGCCGAAGTCGCGGCCGAGCACCTGCAGGTCGGCGCCAATGGCCGCGGCGTGATCGAGCAGCGGCTGCGGCGGCGCGGCGTCGCCGCAGATCGCCGGCCGGCCGGCGCGGAAGATGCCGGCCTTCTCGAAGCCGATGTGCTCGCGCGTCGGGCCGAGGTAGTCCATGTGGTCGACATCGACCGCGGTGACGACGGCGCAATCGGGATCGTAGATGTTGGTCGCGTCGAGCCGGCCGCCGAGGCCGACTTCGAGGATGATGGCGTCGAGGTCCCGGCCGGCGAAGACTTCCCAGGCCGCGAGCGTCGCGTACTCGAAGTAGGTCAGCGGCACCTCGCCCGCTTTCTTCCTGCCGGCCTCGACCTTCGCGAAGCCCTCGCACAGCGCGGCATCGCTCGCCGGCCGGCCGTCGATGCGCACG
>DAIDAU010000533.1 GCA_027310465.1 Rhodocyclaceae bacterium | reverse complement strand
GAGCTATCGCCCAATTTTGGTGACGGCCGGCCGGTCAGGCGGCGGCGATTATGGGCTGAAGGTCAGCCGGTTTGGCGATGACCTCGATCCCGTCATTGAATGTCACACCGAGAACGAGTTTTGGCAACTGGTTGTGGCCGTCGAGACGGCGCCAGCTTTTCTGCGCGCCCTCGAGCAGTTTGAAGACCATGGCGAGCGCGGTTCTATTGGACAGGCACCCCTTCGATCGGATCGTGCGGTGGCGCACGGTAGCGAAGGTGCTTTCAATGGGGTTTGTCGTCCTCAAGTGTTTCCAGTGTTCGGCCGGGAAGTCGTAGAACGCCAGTAGCGTGTCCCGATCCTTGCTCAGGCAGTCGGCCGCCTTGGCGTATTTGGGCGTGTAGCTTTCAATGAAGGCCTCAAACGCCAGTTCGGCGGCGGCCTTGGTTTCGGCCATCCAGATTTCCTGCAACGCGCGTTTGGCCTTCGGCTGCTGGCTCTTCGGCAACTTGGCGAGCACGTTTGCGGTCTTGTGCACCCAGCAGCGCTGCTCGCGCGTTTTTGGCCAGACCTCACCAGCGGCCTTCCAGAACCCGAGCGCGCCATCGGCGATGGTGAGCCGCGGCGGCACGTCGAGGCCGCGCCGCTTCAGCTCAAGCAGCAGATCGCGCCAGTCCTGCGCGCTCTCGCGGGCGCCATCGGTGAAGCCGACCAATTCCTTGCGGCCTTCCGGCGTCGCGCCGATCAGCACGAGGATGCATTGCTTTTCGTCTTCGAGGCGGGCCTGGAGATGGATGCCATCGGCCCAGATGTAGACGTAGCGCTTCGCCGACAGATCGCGCTTCTGCCACGCGGCGTGCTCGTCGAGCCAGCCGTCCTTCAGGCGGCCAATGGCCGATGCCGACAACCCGGCGGCATCCTTGCCGAGCAGCGCAGCCAGCGCCTCGGAGAAGTCGCCAGTCGAGATACCCTTCAAGTAAAGGATCGGCAGCAGCGTCTCGATCGACTTCGACCGGCGCATGTAGGGCGGCAGAATCGACGGGGAGAACCGGATGCGGTCCGGATCGGCGGCATCCGCCTCGCGATCGCGCACACGCGGCTGGCGGACAGCAACCGGACCGATCCCGGTCATCACCTCGCGTTCCGGCAGGTGACCGTGGCGGACGACGCGCTGGTGGCCGTCCACGGTCTTCAAGTCAGCATGCTTGCCGAGAAAGTCCGCGACCTCGGCCTCGACTGCCTGCGACAACAGGGCACGCGCTCCATGACGCAAGATTTCGGTGAGTTGGTCGTCGACGATTCCTGGCTGAATCAGCTTGATAATGTTATCGTTGGACACGGCATATCGCTCCTTCGGTGGAGAAGTGGAGGCGTCAAGCACCCCCACGATATGCCGCCTTTCCGATTCCCGCCGTCACCAACTTTCAGCGATAGCTCTTTCACCCTTTAGGAACATCGCAGCAGTCAGCGGCCGTCCGAAACAGGCTCCAGTGTCGATGTTGAGACGATTGGCTCGAAGATCGGGCAATCCTGATTTCATCGGAGTATGGCCGTGAACAACGAACACACCGTGATCGAGGTCCTAGGAGAGCTATCGCCCAATTTTGGTGACGGCCGGCCGGTCAGGCGGCGGC
>DAIDAU010000528.1 GCA_027310465.1 Rhodocyclaceae bacterium | reverse complement strand
GCCGAGGACTAACGCGCCGTCGCGCAGCCGCGGCGGCTCGGCCACGTCCTCGGCCAGCCAGGCGGAAGTCGCCAGCCCGTGCGCCGGCCCTGGCAGGGCCGCGGCGACGTGGGCGGCAGCCGTCACGCCGATGGCGGAATCGACGACCGAGGTGATCACGGTTTCCATGCCGGCCGCGCGCGCCCGAGCCGCCAGCGCCAGCGTCGCGCGGAGGCCGCCGATGCGCGCCGGCTTGAGGACGAGGCGGCGCACGGCGCGGGCATCGAACAACGCGTCGGCGCCGAGTTCGGCGAGCGACTCGTCGACGGCGATGGCGTAGGGCAGCGCGTGCTGCAGACAGGAGAGTTCCGGCAGCGTCGGCGCCGCCAGCGGCTCTTCCACGCCGTCGATCGGCAGGTCGGCGACCGCCGTCAGGAAGTGCTGCGCATCACGGGCGCTCCAGGCGCGATTGGCGTCGAGGCGCAGTCGCAGCTTGTAGCCGGTGGCGCGCGACACGGCGCGCAGCGCGTCGATTTCGCGATTGACGTCGGCGAGGCCGACCTTGACCTTCCCGGTCTGAAAACCCTGTGCCAGCGCGGCTTGGGCGCGCTCGCCGCTGCCCGCATCGAGGGCGCCGAGCGCGGCGTTGACCGGCACGGGCGCCTCGCGCTCCGCGCCGAGGAGGCTCGCGAGCGGCACGCCTTGGCGTTTCGCTTCGATATCGAACAGCGCAGTTTCCAGCGCCCAGTGGATTTCCGGCATCGCCAGTGCGCGCGCCTGCGCCAGCGCCGCCGCCTCGTCGCTGCCGGCGAATTGCGTCGCGAGCGCCTGCAGCGCGCCGAAAACGCGCTCGTGTCCTGCGGCACCGGAACTCGGCAGCGGCGCGCAGTCGCCCCAGCCGGTGATGCCGTCGTCCGCTGTCAGCGCCAGCAGCATGCCGCGCCGCTCCGTCAGCGTCGCGGCCGCCGCGACCCACGGCCGCTTCAGCGGCAGCGCATAGGGACGCAGGCGGGCGGCGGCGATGCGCACGATCGGCTCAGGGCCGCGGCGGAAACTTCGAGAAGTCGGGCGCGCGCTTCTCGTTGAAGGCGTTGCGCCCCTCCTGGCCTTCCTCGGTCATGTAGAACAAGGCGGTGGCGTTGCCGGCGAGTTCCTGGATGCCGGAGAGGCCGTCGGTGTCGGCGTTGAAGCCGGCCTTGAGCACGCGCAGGGCGGTCGGCGAATGGCGCAGCATTTCGCGGCACCACTGCAGGGTTTCCGCTTCGAGCCGTTCCAGCGGCACGACGACGTTGACCATGCCTATCTCGAGCGCCTGCTGCGCGTCGTACTGGCGGCAGAGGAACCAGATCTCCTTGGCCTTCTTCATGCCGACGGTGCGCGCCATGATGCCGGCGCCGAAGCCGGCGTCGAAACTGCCGACGCGCGGGCCGGTCTGGCCGAAGCGCGCGTTGTCTGCGGCGATGGTGAGGTCGCAGACGAGCTGCAGCACGTTGCCGCCACCGATCGCCCAGCCGGCGACCATCGCCACCACGGGCTTCGGCAGCGTGCGGATCATGCGCTGCAGGTCGAGCGCGTTGAGGTGGTTGACGCCCGACCCGTCCTTGTAGCCGCCGTGCTCGCCGCGCACCTTCTGGTCGCCGCCCGAGCAGAACGCCTGCGTGCCCGTGCCGGTGAGGATGATCACGCCGACCTCGCGGTCGAGCCGCGCCAGCTGCAGCGCCGCCATGATCTGCTCGAGCGTCTCGGGGCGGAAGGCGTTGTGCACGTGCGGGCGGTTGATGGCGATGCGGGCGACGCCTTCGGCCTTGTGATAGGTGATGTCGCTGAAGTCGGCGCCGGGAACGGGCTGCCAGTCGGCGGTTGCGGTCATGCGGTCAGGCTCCTTGATTGCAGGCGGAATGGAAGGCGCGGATGCGCGCGAGGCTCAGGTGCCGGTCGATCGACACGTGGACGATGCTCGCGGCCGGCGACTCGAGCGCGGCGAGGACGTTGGCGACGGCGTCGCGCACGCCGGCGGCGCGCTGGTACGAAAGCCCGAAAGCCGCCGCCGCGTGGGCGGGATCGAGCGACTGCGGCGTGAGCCACGCCTGCTCGAACTCGGGCAGATCGGCCAGCGCGAGATGATCGAAGATGCCGCCGCCGCCGTTGTCGAGCAGCAGCACCGCGAGGCGGCAGTCGCGCGCCAGCGCCAGCGCGTTGAGGTCGTGCAGGAAGGCGAGGTCGCCGACGACGGCCAGCGCGCGGCCGCAGGCGGCAGCGATGCCGCAGGCGGTCGACAGGTTGCCGTCGATGCCGCTGACGCCGCGGTTGCCGAAAAGGCGCAGCAGCTGCGGCGTGCGTCCGACGAACCAGTCGGCGGCGCGCACCGACAGCGAATTGCCGAGGAACACCGGC
>DAIDAU010000525.1 GCA_027310465.1 Rhodocyclaceae bacterium | reverse complement strand
GTCCCGCTGCCGGAACCGCGGTGGCCTTTTCCGCGATGCCGGCGGCGATCGACTCGTTGAGCTCCGTCTCGACCGTCTTCAACTGCGCATTGACCGACTGCTCCATCTCGCGCACCTGGGTCGCGACGTTGTCCTGCATCTTCTTGAGTTCCTCGACCTGAATCTCGCGGTTGATGTCGGCCTTGACGTCGTTCACATAGCGCTGCAGGCGTCCCAGCAGGATGCCCGCCGTGCGGGCGACCTTGGGCAGGCGCTCGGGGCCGATGAGGATCAGCGCCACCAGCCCGATGACTACGAGTTCCGTGAATGAGACGTCGAACATGCTCGCGTTAATGGGCGCCGTGCGACCCCGTGGAAACTAAAAAGCGGGGATGAACCCCGCTCCCCGTGGCGCGGCAGGAGGCCGGCTCAGGCCTTCTCCTTCTTGGCCTCGCCTTCGATGGTGTGGCCGGCCTGCTCGCCCTGGCGCGGCAGCGCCTCGGCCGGCTTGTCGCCTTCCGCGGTTCCTTCGCGCATGCCCTGCTTGAAGCCCTTGACCGCGCCGCCGAGATCCTCGCCGATGTGGCGCAGCTTCTTGGTGCCGAAAATCATCATGACGATCACCAGCACGATCAGCCAGTGCCAGATGCTGAAACTTCCCATTGCCGTCTCCTAGCGTCTTGTCACCATGGGGCCCAGAGGCTCCGGGCCGCCGAGGATATGCACGTGCAGATGATACACCTCCTGGCGACCGATCCTCCCGGTGTTGACTATCATGCGGAAGCCGTCGTTCAGTCCCTGGCTGCGCGCCAGTTCGCCGGATTTCGCCATGATCTTGCCGAGCACCGACTGGTGGCTCATGTCGGCCTCGTCGAGCGAGGCGACGTGCTGCTTCGGGATGATCATGAAGTGCACCGGCGCGTGCGGATTGATGTCGTGGAAGGCAAAGATGTCCTCGTCCTCATAGACCTTCTTCGACGGGATCTCGCCGCGGGCGATCTTGCAGAAGATGCAGTCGGTCATTTCGGGTTCACTCGGCTCTTCTTCTGACTCCGGCCGGCGCTGCGCGCCTTAACATTCGCTCCGCTCATGTTAGCCTCCGCCGAAAGAAGAGCCGGACTGCGTCCGGCTCTTCTTTTCGTCTATCCCCGAGATTCCTTCGCGGCGGCGAAACTCCACCATCACGTCGTCGACGCCGACATTGAAGTGGCTCATCAGCACCAGGCTGTGGAACCAGAGGTCGCAGACTTCGCGCACCAGGTGCAGGCGGTCGCCGTCCTTGGCCGCCATGATCACCTCGGCCGCCTCCTCGGCGACCTTCTTGCAGATGGAGTCGGTGCCCTTGGCGTAGAGGCTGGCGACATAGGACGACTCCGGCGCCGCGCCCTTGCGCTCCTCCAGCGTCTGCTGGAGGCGATGGATCACTTCGAGGTCGATCATTTGTAGATTTCCTTCGGATCCTTGAGCACCGGCTCGACGTCGCTCCAGGCGCTCGCCTTCAGCTGGTTGAAGAAGCAGCTGCGCCGGCCGGTATGGCAGGCGATGCCGCCGACCTGCTCGATCTTCAGCAGCACCACGTCCTTGTCGCAGTCGGTGCGCATCTCCAGCACCTTCTGGAAGTGGCCGGACTCCTCGCCCTTGTGCCACAGCTTGCGGCGCGAGCGCGACCAATACACGGCCTGGCCGGTCTCGGCGGTCTTTTCGAGCGCCTCGCGGTTCATCCACGCGAACATCAGGACCTCGCCGGTGCGCGCGTCCTGCGCGATCGCCGGCACCAGGCCCTGCTCGTCCCACTTCACTTCGTTGAGCCACTTGCTGGTCATCAGAGCCTCACTTCGATGCCTTGCGCGCGCATGAATTCCTTCGCCTGGCGGACAGTATATGCGCCGTAATGGAAGATGCTGGCGGCCAGCACCGCATCCGCGCGGCCCTTGGTGACGCCGTCGGCGAGATGCTGCAGACTGCCGACCCCGCCGCTGGCGATCACCGGAATGCCCACGGCGTCGGCCACGGCGCGCGTGAGCTCGAGGTCGAAGCCGTTCTTGGTGCCGTCGCGGTCCATGCTGGTCAGCAGGATCTCGCCGGCGCCCAGCCGCTCGACCCGCTGCGCCCACTCGATGGCGTCGAGCCCGACGTTCTTGCGGCCGCCGTGGGTGAACACTTCCCACTTGCCGGGACTCGTCTGCTTGGCGTCGATGGCGACGACGATGCATTGCGAACCGACCTTGGCCGACGACTCGGCCACCAGGTCCGGGTTGTTCACCGCCGCGGTGTTCATGCTGACCTTGTCGGCGCCGGCATTGAGCAGGCGGCGCACGTCGTCGATCTTGCGCACGCCGCCGCCGACGGTGAGCGGGATGAAGACCTGCTCCGCGCAGGCCTCGACGATGTGGAGAATGATGTCGCGCTCGTCGGAGCTGGCCGTGATGTCGAGGAAGGTGATCTCGTCCGCGCCCTGCTCATCGTAGCGGCGCGCCACTTCGACCGGGTCGCCGGCGTCGCGCAGGCTGACGAAGTTCACGCCCTTGACGACGCGGCCGGCGCTGACGTCGAGGCAGGGGATGATGCGCTTGGCGAGCATGGTCGGATCAGACCGCGCTGAGCTTGTCCGCCTCGGCCTGGGCCTTCTGGAAGTCCAGCTTGCCCTCGTAGATGGCGCGGCCGGTGATCGCCCCCATGATGCCCTCTTCCTCCACCTCGCAGAGCGCCTTGATGTCCTTGATGCAGGCGATGCCGCCGCTGGCGATGACCGGGATCTTGAGCGCCTTGGCGAGCTTCACGGTGGCTTCGATGTTGACGCCCGTCATCATGCCGTCGCGGCCGATGTCCGTGTAGATCACCGCCTCGACGCCGTAATCCTCGAACTTCTTGGCCAGATCGATGACGTCGTGGCCGGTCATCTTCGACCAGCCGTCGACGGCGACCTTGCCGTCCTTGGCGTCCAGCCCGACGATGATGTGGCCGGGAAAGGCGCCGCAGGCGTCGTGCAGGAAACCCGGGTTCTTGACCGCCGCGGTGCCGATGATGACGTAGCTGACGCCGTCGTCGAGGCAGCGCTCGATGGTGTCGAGATCGCGGATGCCGCCGCCGAGCTGAACCGGAATCTCGTCGGCGACTTCCTGGAGGATCGCCTTGATGGCCGCCTCGTTCTTCGGCTTTCCGGCGAAGGCGCCGTTGAGGTCGACGAGGTGCAGGCGCTTGGCGCCCTGGTCGATCCAGTGCCGCGCCATGGCAGCCGGATCTTCCGAGAACACGGTCGCGTCGTCCATGGCGCCTTGCTTCAGGCGCACGCAATGGCCGTCCTTGAGGTCGATTGCGGGGATCAGCAGCATGATGGATGAGGTCGAGAGTCAGCCGATGGCCGGGAGAGGTTACGCGGGTTTCCAGTCCATGAAGTTGGCCAGTAGGCGCAGACCCGCCTGGGCGCTCTTCTCCGGATGGAACTGGGTGGCGAAAATGTTAGCGCGGGCTACCGCGCTGGTAAAG
Organism: Rhodocyclaceae bacterium; assembly: GCA_027310465.1. GTDB lineage: Bacteria > Pseudomonadota > Gammaproteobacteria > Burkholderiales > Rhodocyclaceae > Nitricoxidireducens. The sequence goes on along the minus strand of DAIDAU010000525.1, from coordinate 1,918 downwards.
CCGATGCCGTAGGTCGTCGAGCCCGCGATCGACTCGGGCGACGCCGGCTCGACATAGTAGCTATGGACGAAATAGAAGCGCGCGCCGTCGGCGATGCCGGACCACAGCGGGTGCGCATCCGCCTGGGACACCTCGTTCCAGCCCATGTGCGGGACCTTCAACTGCTGCGCCGCCATGACGTCGCGGGGAAAGCGGCGCACGCGGCCGGGCAGGATGCTTAATCCCTCGACCTCGCCTTCCTCGCTGTGCTCGAACAGCATCTGCAAGCCGATGCAGATGCCGAGAAACGGCTTGCCGCGCGCGGCGTCGATCACCGCGGCGTCCAGCCCGCGCGCCTTGAGTTCGCGCATGCAGTCCGGCATCGCCCCCTGACCGGGGACGACCACGCGATCGGCCGCGCGGACCGCGGCCGGATCGGCGGTGACCAGGATCTCGGCGCCGGGCGCGACGTGCTCGATGGCCTTCGCCACCGAGCGCAAGTTGCCCATGCCGTAGTCGACGACAGCAACGGTGGTCATAGCGGAAGGATTTAGAGCGATCCCTTCGTCGAGGGCACGCCGCTGGCGCGCGGATCGGGCTCCACGGCCATGCGCAGGGCACGGGCGAAAGCCTTGAACACGGTTTCGGCCTGATGATGGCTGTTGTCGCCGCGCAGGCTGTCGATGTGCAGCGTGACGGCGGCGTGGTTGACCAGCCCCTGGAAGAACTCGCGCACCAGGTCGACGTCGAACTCGCCGATGGTCGGCCGCGTGAAATTCACCTCGAACACCAGCCCGGGGCGGCCCGACAGGTCGACCACCACGCGCGACAGCGCCTCGTCGAGCGGCACATAGGCGTGGCCGTAGCGGCGCAGGCCCTTCTTGTCGCCGATCGCCTGGCCCAGCGCCTGGCCGAGCGTGATGCCGATGTCTTCCACCGTGTGATGCGCGTCGATGTGGAGATCGCCCTTCGCCTCGATCTCGAGATCGACGAGGCCATGGCGGGCGATCTGGTCGAGCATGTGGTCGAGGAACCCGATGCCCGTCGCAAGCTTGGATTTGCCGGTGCCGTCGAGGTCCACCCGGACGCTGACTTGCGTCTCCAGGGTGTTGCGTTGAACGAAGGCCGTGCGCATCGTCTTGGTACAGCAGGTTGATGGAAGGGGCATGATACCATTTCAAACCAAGCCGTCATTACCCGGTTTCCTTATGAGTCCATACTGGAGCGCGGTCGTCCGCGGCCTCACGCCCTACGTTCCCGGCGAGCAGCCCAAGCTCGCCAACCTCGTCAAGCTCAACACCAACGAAAATCCCTACGGGCCCTCGCCGCGCGCGCTGGCCGCCATGGCGGCCGAGATCGGCGACACGCTGCGCCTCTATCCCGATCCGAACGCCGACCGCCTGAAGGAAGCGATCGCAGCCCACTGGCGCATCACGCCGCAGCAGGTGTTCGTCGGCAACGGCTCGGACGAAGTGCTCGCGCACGTCTTCCTCGCGCTGCTGAAACACGAGCGGCCGGTGCTGTTTCCCGACGTCACCTACAGCTTCTATCCGGTCTATTGCCGGCTCTACGGCATCAAGCACGAAGCGGTTCCGCTCGACGAGAGCCTGGCGATTCGCGTGGCGGACTACTTGCGGCCCAACGGCGGCATCATCTTTCCGAATCCCAACGCGCCGACCGGCCGCGCCTTGCCGCTTGGCGACATCGAGCAAATCGCGCAGGCCAACCGGGAATCGGTGGTCGTCATCGACGAGGCCTATGTCGACTTCGGCGCCGACAGCGCGATCGGCCTGACGCAGCGCCATGCGAACCTGCTGGTGGTGCAGACGCTGTCGAAGTCGCGCTCCCTGGCCGGCCTACGCGTCGGCTTCGCGATCGGCGATGCCGCCTTGATCGAGGCGCTCGAGCGCGTCAAGAACAGCTTCAACTCCTATCCGCT
>DAIDAU010000516.1 GCA_027310465.1 Rhodocyclaceae bacterium | reverse complement strand
GGGCGGACTCGCGCATCCGGCCGATCAGTGCGGCGAAGGCGGCGAGCGCGGCGCCGCTCTTGCCGGTCATCTGCGGGATGGCGGCGAACTGGCTGGTGCCCGCAGCCTTGGCGGCGTCGGCGAGATTCTCGAGGGTGCGCGCGCCGATGCCGCGCGTCGGGAAATTGACGACGCGCGCGAACGCCGTATCGTCGTCGCCGTTGGCGATCAGCCGCAGGTAGGCGAGCGCGTGCTTGATCTCCTGGCGCTCGAAGAAGCGCAGGCCGCCGTAGACGCGGTAAGGCAGGCCGGCGGAGAACAGCGAATGCTCGAGGATGCGCGACTGCGCGTTGGAGCGGTAGAGCAGCGCGATCTCGGAACGGCTGTGGCCGTCGCGCGCCAGCGCCTTGATCTCGTCGACGATCCAGCGGGCCTCCTCGCCGTCGGAGGCGGCCTCATAGACGCGCAGCGGCTCGCCGGCGCCGGCCTCGGTCCACAGGTTCTTGCCCAGGCGCTTCTCGTTGTGCTTGATGATGGCGTTGGCGGCGTCGAGGATGTTGCCGTGCGAGCGGTAGTTCTGCTCGAGGCGGATGACGTTCGCGACGTGGTACTCGCGCTCGAAGTCGCGCATGTTGCCGACCGACGCGCCGCGGAAGGCGTAGATCGACTGGTCGTCGTCGCCGACGCAGAACAGCGTCGCCTCCGGGCCGGTCAGCAGCTTCAGCCACTTGTACTGCAGCACGTTGGTGTCCTGGAACTCGTCGACCAGCACGTAGCGGAAGCGCTGCTGGTAGTGGTGGCGCAGCGCCTCGTTGCGCTCGAGCAGTTCGTAGGAGCGCAGCAGCAGCTCGGCGAAGTCGACGACGCCCTCCTTCTGGCATTGCGCCTCGTAGGCGGCGTAGAGCTCGGTCCGCTTCCTCGTGTAGTCGTCCCAGGCTTCGACGGCGTAGGAGCGCGTGCCCTGCTCCTTCTGCGCGTTGATAAAGTACTGCAGCTCGCGCGGCGGATACTTCTCGTCGTCGACGTTGAGCGACTTCAGCAGCCGCTTGATGGCGGCGAGCTGGTCGGCGGTGTCGAGGATCTGGAACAGCTGCGGCAGTCCGGCGTCGCGATGGTGCGCGCGCAGCAGCCGGTTGCACAGGCCATGGAAGGTGCCGATCCACATGCCGCGCGTGTTCACCGGCAGCATCGCCGCCAGCCGCGCCGTCATCTCCTTCGCCGCCTTGTTGGTGAAAGTGACGGCGAGCACGCCGGCAGGCGTCGCCTGGGCGGTCGACAGCAGCCAGGCGATGCGCGTCGTCAGCACGCGCGTCTTGCCCGAGCCGGCGCCGGCGAGGATCAGGGCATGGACGGGGGGCAGCGTCACGGCCGCCCGCTGTTCCGGGTTGAGGCCGTCGAGGAGGTCGGACATCGCGGAATTATAGCGGCGGGCGGCACGCCGAATTGACGCGATCCCTCGCGGGACGCAGAATTGTCCGCTCGCCTTTCGCCTATCGTCGTCGTGACCGCACCGGAAGCTCCGCAACTCGATCCGCCGGCCCAGCATGCGCTCCACCGGGCCTTGCTGGACGCGCAGGCGCGCGCCGGCATCGGCTTGTTCATCGTCAAGAACGGCCGCATCGCGTTCGCCAACGAAGCGCTGTGCCGGATGTGCGGCTACTCCGAAGCGGAACTTTGCGCGCTGCCGGGCTTCGCCGCGCTCGCGCATCCCGACCATCGCGAACTGATCCGCCGCAACTATGCGCGGCGCATCGCCGGCGAAGAGCTCGGCAACACCTACGAGATCGGCATCCTGGCCCGGGACGGCGCGCGGCGCGAGGCGCAGATCACGGTGGTTCCCATGCCGTCCGACGAGGGCCTGCAGCTGCTCGTCATCACCGTCGACATCACCGAGCGCAAGCTGGCGCAGGCGGCGCGGCGGCGCTCCGAGGCGATGCTGCGCGACATCGTCGAGGGAACGTCCCGCGTCACCGGCGCCGAGTTCTTTCGCGCCCTCGTGCGCCACCTGGCGCGCGCCCTCGGCGTGCCGATCGTGCTGGTGGGCGAAGTGCGCCCCGCCGCTCAGGCCAAGCTGCATTCGCTCGCGCTGTGGACCGGCGAGGATTTCGGCCCCGACATCGACTACGACCTGGCCACCACGCCCTGCGGGCGGGTCTACGCCAGCGGCAAGGCCGTGCTGTTCGCGGCGGACCTCGATGCCTGCTTTCCCCAGGCGCCGGCATTGGCGGCGCTGGGCGCCCGCAGCTACTTCGGCTATCCGCTCACCGGCAGCGACGGCGCGCCGCTCGGCGTGCTGGCGATCATGGACCGCGATCCGTTGACGGTGAGCGAGGAAGGCGCTTCGCTGATGTCGATCTTCGCCGCGCGCGCCGCGACCGAGCTCGAGCGGCTGCGCGCCGAGGCCGAGGTGCGCCGGTCGGAGGAAAAGTTCTCGCAGATCTTCCGCTCGAGCCCGGTGCCGGTGTCGATGAGCCGCCTCGACGACGGCTACTTTCTCGAGGTCAACGACGCCTACCTGCGCATCTTCCACTGGCCGCGCGAGGCCATGCTCGGCCACACCGCGATCGAGCTCGGCCTCTGGGCCGACCTCAAACAGCGCCGCGCCTGGATCGAGGCGCTGCGCCGCGACGGCCGCGTCGCCAACTACCAGGCGCGGCTGCGGGACGCCCTCGGGCGCGAGCACAGCGTGCTGATCTCGGCCGAAGTGCTGATGCGCGATGCGGTCAAATGCGTGCTGGTGTTCGTCCATGACGTCACCGAGCGCGAGCGCGCCGAAGCCGAGGTGCGCAAGCTCAACGCCGAGCTC
>DAIDAU010000512.1 GCA_027310465.1 Rhodocyclaceae bacterium | reverse complement strand
GTGCAGGACCTCGAAAGCCGCTTCGGCCTCAACAGCGCGCAGGCGAACGGCATCGCCGACGAAATCGCCGCGATGGGGGGCCGCACCGAAGAGCCGGACTCGGCGCAGACGCTGCGCACCGCCACGCTGGTCGGCGCGTGGATCAGCGCCGCCGTCCTGCTGTCCCTGCTGGGCGCCATCGGCGGCGGCGTGCTCGGCTCGCGCAGCATCCGCCGCTTTGCCGACAAGCAACACTCCGCTGCCGCCGTGGCGGAAGCCGGGCCGCCTCCCTACGGCACGTGAGCCGCGCTAGCCATGTCCGCCCAGAGCCATCAGTACGCCGATCACGATCAGGTAGACCGTGACGATCGTGCCGATGCGCTGCGGCGCGAGCATCATCAGGACGGCCGCGGCGACGATCGCGACCGGCATGAGGCTCAGCCAGACGTAGATGTTCACGTCACGGCCCTTTCGCCGGCGCGGCTTGCGGCTTGCGGCTCGCGTATTCCTTCAGCCGGTTGTACAGCGTCTTCGGGCTTACGCCGAGCGCGGTCGCCGTGCGTTCCTTGTGGTTGTTGAAATGCTGCAGCGTCGCGGTGATCAGGCGGTATTCGGCTTCGGCCAGCGAAGTGCCGAGCGGGATGGTGACGGCCGCGCCGTTGGCGGCTCCGTCGCCGGCGACCTCCGGCGCGGCGGGCGCCGGCTGCAGCGCGGCGGACGGCAGATCCTCGTCGGTGATCACCTGTCCGGCCGCCATCAGGTAGGCGCGCTGCACCACGTTGCGCAGCTCGCGCACGTTGCCCGGCCAGCGATAGCAGGCGAGCTGCGCCAGCGCGCCGGCGGAGAAGCGCTTCCCCTGCCCCTCGCGGCGGCAGACGTCGGCGAGGAACTCTTCCGCCAGCACCGGAATGTCCTCGGCGTGGGCGCGCAGCGGCGGCAGTTCGATGGGAAAGACGTTGAGCCGGTAGAGCAGGTCCTCGCGCAGGGCGCCGCCGGCCACCGCCTGCGCCGGCGGCCGGTTGGTCGCCGCGATCACGCGCACGTCGGCGGCGTGGCTCTGCGTCGAGCCGACGCGCGTGAACATGCCGGTCTCGAGCACGCGCAGGAACTTCACCTGCAGCTCGAGCGGCATCTCGCTGATCTCGTCGAGGAACAGCGTGCCGCCGTGCGCGCGCTCGAAGAAGCCCTCGTGCGGCCGGTCCGCGCCGGTGAAGCTGCCCTTCTCGTGGCCGAACAGCTCGCTCTCGATCAGGTGCGGCGAGATGGCGCCGCAGTTGACCGCGAGAAACGGCTGCTTGCGGCGGCGCGAAAGGTCGTGCACCGTGCGGGCGACCATCTCCTTGCCGCTGCCGCTTTCCCCGGTGATGAAGACCGTGACGGCGGTGCCGGCGACGCGCCCGATCTGCTGGAAGACGTGCTGCATCGACGGCGAGCGTCCGCACAGATGGCCGAAGCGGCCGCTGCGGCGCCAATCGGCGAAGGCCGCGGCGATCTCGTCCGTCAGTTGCGCCGAATCGAAGTCGTCTTCGGCAGTCGCTGCCTGACTCATGGGGGGACCTCCGTCTGACCTCCGCCGGCGGTGCACCGGCGGAGCGCTGTAACGGTCGACCCTAGATGAACGGCAGCCGTTCCGTGACGTTCGGCGACGCGCTGATCGGCGCAGCGCGCCGATCCTCCACGGAACTTCCGGCGTGCTACTGGCCCCTTCTCGATTTCCGCGCGGATGGGCCGTTGGCGGCGGCCGGCGGCGCGCTGCGCACCATCTGCGCATATGCGGAACAGCTGCCGGCGACGGCCGCCCGGAGCGCGCTCACCGCCTTCTCGGAACCGGCCGGCGCCGACTTCGCCAGCAGGTCCAGCATCGAGTTCATCGACTCGGAGAGGTCGCCGACGCGCGACGAGATGACGTCGTTCATCTCGGCTTGCGCTTCCGCGGAGATGTCGTAGACGCTGCGCAGGTACGAGGCTGCCTCCACCGCGCTCTTCTGCAGCCCGCTGTTCTGCTGCGACCACAGCTGCCGCCAGTCGGCGTCGGGCCGCGCATACTCGGTGCCGAGGCGCAGGGAATTGCGGGCGAGACCGAGGTTGAGGCTCAACAGCCGCTCGGCCGCCTTGAGGGAAGACTGCGCGAGGCAGCGCATGACTTCGACGTTGGCCGCGTTCGCGGCAGCCAGGGCCTGCATCGACTGCTGGTTCATTTCTATCCCCTTTGCTGGTTTCTTCGGCTCGACGCGGGCGCGCGAGCGACGGGGGGATCGTATGCGGCGGGGCGCCGCGTCGAAATACCCGCGCGCGGGTATTCGGGCTACCCGGATTCGGGTAGCTGCGCGGCCGCCATGCCGCCGTACTACTGGATCCAGGGCAGTCCGCGTACTTTCCAGCCGTTAACGCTGCGCTGCGACACCGCGTTCTTGTCGCCCTCGAAGCCCTCCAGCACGTTGTAGGTCGCGAAGCCCAGGGCGGCGAGATGCGCCGCGGCGTCGTGCGAGCGCTGCGCCGAGCGGCACACCAGCAGGATGCGCTCGTCGGTGCGGAAGCGCTGCCTCACCTCGGCGGTGAATTCCGGATTCGGCTGCCAGTCGGCATAGCGCTTCCATTCGATCTCGGTGGCGCCCGGGATGCGCCCGACCAGCGCCCACTCCTCCTTGGTGCGCACGTCGAGGACGCGCGCCGCGCCGGCTTCCACCAGCGCCCAGGCTTCCTGCGGCGTGACGGCGCCGCCGTAGGACAACTGCATTTCGGCGCCGCGCGCGGCGGCGCGCTCGAGGATTTGTTCGACAGCCGATGCGGCGACGACGGACATGACGGTGCTCCTGACGTGACGGGGTATGGCGGCACTCTACGCGGCGGGGCGGCCGCCGCAAACGAACCGTTGGTGCTGAGCCAAATGCCGCGCGGTTATATTGCAGGTGACCGGCGCGGCGCCGGCGAGTTCCGGCGCGCGGCTACTTCTTCGGCGGCGGCAGGACGAGGGGGAAGGTCATCGTGGACGTCGGCAGCGGCCGCGCGAACAGGTAGCCCTGGCCGTAGTCGCAGCCGGCGGCCTTCAGCATGTCGCGCTGCGCGGCGGTCTCGACGCCTTCGGCGATGACCTTGAGTCCCAGCTTGTGCGCCATGACGACGATGGCCTCGACGATCGCCTGGTCGCCGTGGTCGGTGGCCATGTCGCGCACGAAGGTCTGGTCGATCTTGAGGAAGTCGATGGGGAACTTCTTGAGGTAGGACATCGCCGAATAGCCGGTGCCGAAGTCGTCGAGCGAGATGGCGAAGCCGGCGTCGCGGAATTGCGCCAGCTTCTCCGCCACCTCGGGACGGTCGTCGAGCAGCAGGCCCTCGGTGATCTCGATGACGATGCAGGTGGTCGGCAGGCCGATCTGCGTCATGTGCTCGATCCACGTCTGGTGCGTGTTGCCGGAGAAAAACTGGCGCGGCGACTTGTTGACGCTGATCTGGATGTTGCCGCGGTCGAGGTCGGCGGCCGGCGTGGCGTCGTACCAGAGCTTGGCGAGCCGCGTCGATTCGCGGAACACCCAGTCGCCGATCTCGGTGATGACGCCGGTCTCCTCGGCGATCGGGATGAACTGCGACGGCTCGACCATGCCGTGCACCGGATGGCGCCAGCGCAGCAGCGCCTCGGCCTTGTAGATGCGGCCGGTGGCGAGATCGACGATCGGCTGCAGGTAGACCTCGAACTGGCCGCTGCCGATGGCGCTGCGCAGGTCGTTGGAGAGCTGCAGTCGGCGCTGCGCGGTGGCCTGCATCGAGGCGGTGAAGTAGCTGAAGCGGTTGCGGCCCTGCTCCTTCGCCGCGTACATCGCCTGGTCGGCGTTGCGCAGCAGCGACTCGATGTTGTTGGCGTCGCTGGGGAAGATGGTGATGCCGATGCTGGCGGAGATGTAGACGGCGTCCCTGCCGAGCGGGAAGGGCTCGGCCAGCGCCTTCAGCATGCTCTGCGCCACCTCGCCGACGCGGTCGGTGTCGAACAGGTCCGACATGATGACGGTGAACTCGTCGCCGCCGAGGCGCGCCACGGTGTCGGTGGCGCGCACGAAGCTGCAGATGCGCCGCGCCGCCTTGACCAGCAGCAGGTCGCCGGTGTGGTGGCCGAGCGTGTCGTTCACCTCCTTGAAGCGGTCGAGGTCGATGAACAGCAGCGCGACGTAGAGGCCGGCGCGGCGCGCCTTCATGATCTCGTGCTGCAGGCGGTCGCGGAACAGGCGGCGGTTGGGCAGGTCGGTGAGCGAATCGTAGTTGGCCTGGCGCCAGATGGTTTCCTCGGTGCGCTTCTTCTCGGTGATGTCGGCGAACATGCCGATGCGGCGCAGCACGTTGCCGCCGGCGTCGCGCAGCGTGTTGATCGACAGCCACTCGGGATATTCCTCGCCGTTCTTGCGGCGGTTCCAGACCTCGCCTTCCCAGCGGCCGGTGGTGGTCAGCGCGCCCCACATCTTCTGGTAGAAGGCGATGTCGTGGCGCCCGCTCTTCAGCATGCGCGGCGTCTGGCCGATCGCCTCGTCGGAGCTGTAGCCGGTCACCTGGGTGAAGGCGGGGTTGATCGCGATGATGCGGTCCTCGGCGTCGGTCACCACGATCGCCTCGCTGATCGCCTGGTGCACCGAGGCGGCGATCTGCAGCTCGTTCTCGGTGCTCTTGCGCTCGATGGCGAGCGCCGCCAGCTGGGCGACTTCGCGCATCAGCTCGATGTCCGCGGCATCGGGCACGGCGGGCTGGGTCCAGTAGAAGGCGCAGACGCCGAGCGTGCGGCCGGAGATGCCGACCACCGGCTCGGACCAGCACGAGGTGCGGCCCACCTCGCTGTAGGCGGTGCGGCAGTTCTCGCAGGCCGGCTGGCTGCGGATGTCGTCGACGATCAGCGAGCGGCCGTCGCTGATCGCGGTCGAGCAGGCGGCATTGCCGGCGGCGCTCATCAGGAGGTGGCGGCTGCCGTTGTTGCGCTCCGGCAGCTCCGGCGCGGTGCCGTAGACGAGCTGGTCGGTGCGGTCCTCGAGCAGCATGATCGAGCAGGACAGGCCATTGACCTGGCGTTCGGCGCCGGCGGCGATCATGCGCAGTATCTCCGCCAGCGGCGCGTCCCCGGCGAGCCGGCTGGCGACCGCGCTGCGCAGGCGCTCGCGCTCCTCGCCGCGCTTGCGCACGGTGATGTCGAGGTTGTTGCCGAGGAAGCCGGTGACCTCGTCGTGCTCGTCGCGCAGGGGCACGGCGCTGCCATGCACCCAGACCAGCTTGCCGTCCGGGCGGATGTAGCGGTAGTCCATCGACCATTCCGAGCCGGTGGTCGCGGCGTCGCGCCACAAGGCCGCCACGGCGACGCGGTCGTCCGGATGGATGGTGCTCATCCAGCCCTGGCCGAGCGCCTCGTCGGCGCTCAAGCCCGAAATCTCGCACCAGCGGTGGTTGACGAACAGGCAGTCGGCCTTGCGGTCGATCTGGTAGATGCCCACCGGCGCGTGGATCGCCAGCATGCGGAAGCGCTCCTCGCTCTCGCGCAGCTGCGCCACGCGCTCCTTGATGCGCTGCTCGAGCAGCTGCTGGTTCTCCTCGAGCTGGCGGCGCTGGCGATAGAGCTCGCAGAAGATCCTGATCTTGCTCTGCAGGATGTGCGGCTCGAACGGCTTGATCAGGTAATCGACGGCGCCGGCCTCGTAGCCCTTGAACTGCTGGTGCATCTCCTTCATGCCCGCGGTGACGAAGATGATCGGCAGGTGCCGCGTCTTCGGGTTGGCGCGCATCAGCTCCGCCGTCTCGTAGCCGTCCATGCCGGGCATCTGCACGTCGAGCAGCACCAGCGCGAAATCCTGCTTGAGCGTGCAGCGCAGCGCGTCGTTGCCGGACGTGACCTTGACCAGCTCGAGCTCGGGATTGCCGAGCACCGCCTCGAGCGCCACGAGGTTCTCGGGGCGGTCGTCGACCAGCAGCAGGGCGATCTTGTCAGCCATGGAGGCCCGCTTCGCTGCCGCGCGCGGCGGCCCTGGCCTCGGCGAGCTGCCGCAGCAGCTCCGGCATCTCGGCCAGCGGCACGACGTAGTCCGCCTCGACCGCGGCGAGCGCCGCCTGCGGCATCTGCGGCGTATCGGCGTCCGCGGGATGCTGCACGATCACCACGCCGCCCTTCTGCTTGACGAACTGCACGCCGCGCGCGCCGTCCCAGTTGGCGCCCGTCAGCACCATGCCGATGAGGCCGCGGCGGTACACGCCGGCGGCGGTCTCGAACAGCACGTCGACCGAAGGGCGCGCGTAGCTGACGGGCGGATCGGCGGACAGCGCCAGGACGCCGCCGCGCTCGACCAGCAGGTGGTAGTTCGGCGGCGCCAGGTAGACCGTGGCCGGCTCGAGGCGGTCCTGCTCGTCGGCCTCCTTGACGCGGATGGCGCACAGATCGTCGAGCAGCTTGGCCATGCCGCTGCCGGCCTCGGGGCTGATGTGCTGGACGATCAGGACCGGCAGCGGGAAATCGGCCGGCAGCCCGCCCAGCAGCTTCTTCAGCGCCTGCACGCCGCCGCTGGAAACGCCGATGACGACCGCCTGGAAGCGCCGCTTACTGGCCATAGCGTTTCCGGTAGATGCGCGAACCCGGCACCAGCTCGTCGTAGCGCTCGCCCATCTTGCGCCGCTCGAGCGTCTCCTTGAGCCCGAGGCAGAGGAAGCCGCCGGGCAGCAGGCTGTTGTCGAACAGCTTGAGGCAGCGCTCCTTCAGCGCGGGCTTGAAGTAGATCATCACGTTGCGGCACAGCACCATGTTCATTTCGCCGAACTCCGCGTCGGTGGCGAGGTTGTGCGGCGCGAACACGATGTCCTTCTTCAGGCTGGGGGAAAGGATGGCGCGATCGTAGCGCGCCGTGTAGTAGTCGGCAAACGAACGCGCGCCGCCGGCCTTCTGGTAGTTGCGCGTGTACTTCTGCATCTCGGTGATCGGCATCACGCCCTCGGCCGCCTTCGCCAGCACCGACTCGTCGATGTCGGTGGCGTACATGCGGTAGCGTCCTGCCATGCCCTCCTCGTTGAGCAGGATCGCCATCGAGTAGGCCTCCTCGCCCGAGGCGCAGCCGGCGTGCCAGATCTTGACGAACGGATAGGTCTTGAGGAAGGGCACCACCTGCTCGCGCAGCGTCCTGAAGAACGAAGGATCGCGGAACATCTCGGTGACGTTGACCGTGATGCCCTGCAGCAGCGAGACGAAGGTCTCGGGATCGCGCAGCAGCCGCGACTGCGCCTCCGAGAAGGTCGCGAACGGCGATTCCGCGAGCCACTGCGTCAGGCGCCGCTTGATCGAGGCGTCGGCGTAGTCGCGGAAGTCGTAGCCGTAGATCTGCTGCAGGCCCTCCAGCAGCAGCCGGATCTCGACGTCCTCGACCTCCACGGCTTTCAAAGTCGTCATCGGCTACCCGTGCTGGAATATCCACACGCGGATCAGCGACAGCAGCTTGTCCACGTCGAGCGGCTTCGAGATGTAGTCTGAGGCGCCCGCCGCCATGCACTTCTCGTGGTCGCCGCGCAGCGCCTTCGCCGTCATGGCGATGATCGGGATGTTGACGTGGCGCGGATTCCTGCGGATCTCGCGCATCGCGGCGTAGCCGTCCATCTCCGGCATCATGATGTCCATCAGCACGATGCCGATGTCGTCGTGCTCCTCGAGCTTGAGCAGCGCCTCCCGGCCGTTCTCGGCCTCGATCACCACCATGTTCTTCTCGGCCAGCACCGAGGACAGCGAGAAGATGTTGCGCATGTCGTCGTCGACCAGCAGCACCTTGCGGCCTTCGAGCTGCGCCTCCTTGTCGATCGAGGTGCGGATCATGCGCTGCTTGTTCGGATGCAGGTTGCTCTCGACCAGGTGCAGGAACAGCGTGACCTCGTTGAGCAGCCGCTCGGGGCTCTTGGCGCCCTTGATGATGATGCTCTCGGCGTAGCGGCGCAGCTTGCGCTCGTCGTCGTGGGAAAGGTCGCGGCCCGAGTGGATGATCACCGGGATGCGCCGCGCGCCGTCCAGGTTCTGGATGTACTCGAGCAGCTCGAAGCCCGACATGTCCGACAGGCCGAGGTCGAGCACCAGGCAGTCGAAGGGCTCGGCGCCCAGCAGCGCGATCGCCTCCTTGCCGGTGGCCGCGACCTTGATCTCGACGCCGCCCTCGGCGAGCAGCGCCACCATGCTCTCGGCCTGCGTGCGGTCGTCCTCGACGATCAGGAGCTTCCGCACCGACTTGTCGATCGCGCCCTCGATCGACTGCAGCACCGCGTTGAGCTGCTCGACGCTGATCGGCTTGGTGGCGAAGCCGATGGCGCCCATCGCCATCGCCTTCTGGCGGTCTTCGAGGCAGGTCATGAAGTGCACCGGGATGTGGCGCGTGCGCGGATCGTCCTTGAGCGCGCGCATCACGCCCCAGCCGTCGATGTGCGGCAGCATGACGTCGAGGATGATGGCGCTGGGCTGGAAGCGCGCCGCGAGCCGGATGCCCGATTCGCCGTCCGCGGCGATCAGCGTGGCGAAGCCGCGCTCGCGGATCAGCCCCTGCAGGATGGTGGCGAAGGAGAGGTCGTCCTCGATGATGAGGATGGCCTTGTCGCCGGCCGCCAGCGCGTCGCGATCGTCCGGCAGCGCGGCGGCGCCGGGCAGCGGCTCGGCGCCCTCGGAGCGCGCGGCTTCGGCCGCGGGCGCGGCCGTCGCGACGCGCGGCGCCGCGACGGCGGGGCGTGCGGCGATCGGCGCAGCAGCGGCCGGCACGGCGGCGGGCGCCGGCTGCGGCCGCGCCGGCTGCGCATCGGCCGCGTGGCCGGCGGCGGCCGACAGCGGCATGTAGAGCGTGAACACGCTGCCCTTGCCTTCCTCGCTGGTCAGGCCCAGCTCGCCGTGCATCTTGTGCGCCAGCTGCATCGAGATCGAAAGGCCCAGGCCGGTGCCGCC
>DAIDAU010000089.1 GCA_027310465.1 Rhodocyclaceae bacterium | reverse complement strand
TTCGGCTGAGGCGCGGCACTAAGCTTCGCCTCGGCGGCGCGGGTCGCAACCAGCCTGGCCGGCCTTTCGTCGGAGATCTAAGTCGTCGACACGCACCTTGACGACCCCCGCCTGGAGCTTTGATAGATCGAGAAGGTCGTTGAGCAGCGTCGTGAGGCTTTCGACACAGTTCTGTAGATTGACGAACAGAGGACGATCCTGCGGCGGCAGCCTCCCCTTGAGCAAGCTGGCGTATATGGCGAGCGCCGAGAGCTGCTTGCGCAGGTCGTTGCTTGCGGTCGCCAGGAATCGCGACTTCGCCTGATCGGCGCGCTCTGCCGCAGCCTTTGCCGCTCGCAGCGCGTCCTCGTTCGCGTTGCGCGCCCTGATGTCGTGCGCAGTACTCGGTCGCATCGTCATCTTTGTTCCTGACTTCAGCCAGTGGGCATCAACGCCGAGTGTCTCGGCCAATTCCACGAGTTTGAACGTGTCTCTGTTTCTGCCCAGTTCGAGGTAGCAAAGCGCGGAAGGCGTCATGCCCACCGTGTGAGCAAGTTCGACTTGCGAAAGCCCTAGTTCCAGACGCCTGTCTCGAATTCGTTTTCCCAGTGTCATCAGAAGTCCTCTTGGTTCTGCCTTGTCGGGCACCGTGCCGAACAGGCCTCGAAACGGATCTTCGGCTCGGTTGAAAGCCGGCCTTAAGCGGCTCTAACATGCCTTGAAGACCCCATCGCACTGAGCGTGCAGCATGACGAAAAGAAGCTGTGCTATGCCGAACGAATCTTGAACACCGCCACCACGTTCCCCACCTCCCCGGCGATGGCCTTCAGCCGCGCGACGTCGTCAAACAGCGACTTGGCCATGGCATGCCCTTCCTCGGCCCGCTGGGCGACGTCGGCGACCCCGCGCGAGATTTCCTGGCAGGCGGCGCTCTGTCCGCGTATCGATCCCACGATGTCGTTGACGGACGCGGCCACGTCGGAGGACCGGCTGCGCATCTCGGCGATCTTCTGGCCGGCGTTCCCCGCCGAAGCCTGCCCCTCCAGCACTTTGGCCACCACGTCACTGCTCTTTTGTACGGCGTTGCTGGCGCTTTCCTGAATGCCGGAGACGAGCGTCTGGATCTCCGAGGCGGAGTGCGTGGTGCGTTCCGAGAGCATCCTCACCTCGTCGGCGACCACGGCGAAACCGCGTCCCTGCTCTCCCGCCCGGGCGGCCTCGATGGCCGCGTTCAGCGCCAGCAGGTTGGTCTGGCCGGCGATGTCCTTGATCACCTGCACCACCAGAGATATCTGCTGCGAATGGTCGCCAAGGGCGGCGATCGCCGCGGACGCCTCGTTGACCGCCAGCGCGATCACGTCCATCTCGCCGACGATGGCCGTGACGATGCGCTCCCCTTCCTCCGACAGCCCGCTCGATTCGCGCGTCACGGCGAGCGATGCGCCCGCGCTGTCGCTCACCTGGTCGAGGCCGCCGGTGAGGTGCTTGACCGATTCGGCCATCGCGGAACTCGCGTCGCTCTGTCCGCTGGAGGTCGCCACGACGTTCTCGGCCGCGGCCTCGACGCTGGCCGACGCCTTGTGGAGTTCCTCCATGTTCGAGTGGACGGCGTCCAGGGCGCTTTGCGCGGCTTCGACCATCTGATTGAACGCCGTCTCCGTTTGCGCGATCTCGTCGTTGCCGGCCGTCGCGATGCGCTGGGTGAAGTCCTTGTGCTGCGCGACGTGCATGATCGAGTCGCGCATCCTCGCCAGGGGATTCGAGATGGAGCGCTTGGCGATGAAGCCGATGACGAGGAACAGGGTGACCTGGATGATCAGTTGGCCCAGCCACATCAGCCGGTCCATGCGCGCGACGGTGGCCATTTCGCCCTTCAGGCTGACGACGACGGTGGTGGCGCCGAGGACGGCGTCTTCCTCGACGCCGTGGCACCTCATGCAGTTGATGCGGCGCTGGCTCTTCTTGGCGATGAACGGGAGCGTGGCCCGCAGGGCCGGCCCGCCGTCGGCGTCCGCGGTCTGCTCGTATACCGGCTTTCCGCTGGCGAGCACCTGGCGGTCGATGTCGTCGAGCGGCTTTTCCTGCGGCAAGCCGTCGCCGAATTCGCCGACCACCGCAGGGCCCCGGATGACGCGCACCTGCAGCAGGCCTTCGGATATGCCCATGCGCTCGAGGAACAGCGCGCGCGCCTTGGCGTCGCCGATGAGATCGTCCTCGCCGACCTTGGTCAGCATGAGCGTGTTCAGGCCGTTGATCACGCCGTCGGCGGTCGTCGCCGCCCGCGTCTCGGCGGCCGCCATGATATGGGTCTTGAAATGCAGCGAGACCCACGACTGCGCACCCAGCAGGACCGCGATCAGCGTCGCCTGGCTGAGCAGCTGGAACTTGAACTGAACGGACAGATTGCCCCACGTCCGCCGCAGCGGACCCGGCGACGAAGCTCCGCCTCCGATCCTTCCCGGTTCGAAATCGCTGGTTCCATGACTCACGCTACACCTCCCTCCCAGGATTGCCTCGCCCGGACGATCGAATCCGGGATCGCCCGGCCTGCTCAAACGCGAAACCGGTCCACCAGCGCCTTCAGATCCTGCGCCACCTGAGCCAACTGGCGGCTGACCTCGCGCGTCTCGTGGGCCCCGGACGACGTCTGGTGCGCGAATGCGCTGATGTTGCCTATCATGGCAGAAATGTCTCCCGCCGTCCGGGCCTGCCCGTCCGCGCCTTCGGCGATCTGCGCGTTCATGCCCGTGATGGCGGTCACCGCCGCGGATATGCCGGCAAGCGCGTCCACGCTTTGCTCGACCTGGCGGACGCTGCCCTTGGTCTTGTCCTCGGCTTCGACGATCGTCGTGGCGGCCAGCCGCGCGCTGTTCTGCACCTTGGCGATGATGGCTTCGATTTCCTGCGTGGCGGCCTGGGTGCGC
>DAIDAU010000475.1 GCA_027310465.1 Rhodocyclaceae bacterium | reverse complement strand
GATCGTGCTTGAGGTTGGCGCTGTTGAAGCCGAAACGGGCGAGGGTGGGGGCGGCGGCCAAGGGCATTGTTGTATTTGTCGTCAGAGTTGGGGAAGGGGAAGCGCTGCACAACCGCGGCGGCGCGCCGCGGCGCCGTAATGGCGCGCGATCGAGCGCTTCTCGACGAGGCGGCGCCGGTCGCCTTCTTCGAGCAGTTCCTCGAATTCGCGGAAGTTGCCGGCGTTGGCGAAGGCCAGCGCATTGGACAGGCGCTGCAGGAGCTTGGCGTAGCGTTTCATGTCGGTCTATGGATCGTGCTGATGCCTACCTGACAGCAGCTCCCGTGCCATGTCATGTAGATAATTGTTTTTGCTGATGAATAAGGCGACACCGCTGCGCTCCGGCGACGGCCGGCGATGTTGCGATTCGCAACCGGCGAAGGTGGCGCCATACCTGTGATTCGCGATTTCCTCCGCCGATCCGCGCCATCCGGGCGACTGTTGCGCGGCAGCGCCGGATCGTTGCATAATGCAACTCACCTCGCCCCGGGCCGCTCGCCGCCATGAGAAGACTGCTGCCGCAACCGTCGCTGCGCCGCAAGGTGGTCGTCGGCTACTACGCGGTGGCGGCGCTCGTCGCCGCGGCCTCGGCCTTCTCGTTCGGCGAACTCAAGGCGCTCGAGGACAAGATGATGCTGGCCGAGCGCATGTCGGAACTCTTCGACGCCACGCTCGAGGTGCGCCGCTTCGAGCGCAACTATTTCCTGCACCGGCAGGAAGCCGACCGCGCCGAAGCGAGCCGCTACGTGGCGCAGGCGCGCGGCCTGCTCGACGCCAACCGGTCCGTGCTGCTCGCCGTCGAGACGCCGGCGCGGCTCGCCGAGTACCGCGACCTGCTGGAACGCTACGACGCGCAGTTCGCCGGCGCCGCCGCGGATCGCGCGCCGGCCTTGTCCGAGCCGCAGGTGCGCGCGCTGGGCAAGGACCTCGTGGCGATCGCCGAGGAAATGGCCGGCGCGGAGCGGCGGCTGGTGCAGTCGTCGCTGGCGCGCTTTCGCGGTTTCCTGGTCGTCTTCATCGGCGCCTCTGTGGCGTTCATCGTGGCGATCGGCCAGGGGCTGTCGCGCAGCGTCGCGGCGCCGCTCAAGGAACTGGAGACCAGCGTCGACGCGATCTCGGCCGGCAAGCGCGGCCGCCTCTACCTGCGCTCGCGCGATCGCGAAGTGGTCGCCGTCATCGAGGCCTTCAACCACATGCTGAAGGAGCTGGAGCTGCGGCAGAAGCACCTGACGCGCTCGGAGAAGCTCGCCTCGCTCGGCACCATGCTGTCGGGCGTCGCGCATGAACTCAACAATCCGCTGTCGAACATCTCGACGTCGTGCCAGATCCTGCTCGAGGAGCTCGGCGAGTTGGACGCCGCGGCGCAGAAGGAGATGCTCGACCAGATCGACCAGCAGACCGGCCGCGCGCGCAACATCGTGCGTTCGCTGCTCGACTTCACGCGCGAGCGCGAGTTCCGGCGCGAATGGGCGCCGCTGCGGCCGCTGGTCGAGCAGACCATCGGCTTCCTGCGCGGCGAGGTGCCGGCCAAGGTGTCGATCAAGCTCGACATTCCCGAGGACGTCGGAGTCTTCGCCGATCGGCAGCGGCTGCAGCAGGCGCTTCTGAACCTGATCAAGAACGCGCTCGAGGCGCTCGGCGGCCAAGGCGAGATCGCGCTGTCGGCGCGCGCCGTCGTTGCGGCGGAGGGCGACGCGCTCGGCGATGCCAGCTGCGACCTCGTCGGCAGCGCCGTCGACATCGTCGTCGCCGACGACGGGCCGGGCATCGCGCCCGAGGCGCTGCCGCGCATCTTCGATCCCTTCTTCACCACCAAGGACGTCGGCAAGGGCATGGGCCTCGGGCTGTTCATCGTGTACGAGATCGTCGAACAGCACGAGGGCTGCATCGCCGTGGAAAGCAAGCGCGGCCACGGCACCGCCTTCCGCATCCGCCTGCCCGCCGAGAGACCCGAAACATGACCGCTGCCCACCCGAACGCGCGCCTGCTGATCGTCGACGACGAGGAGATCGCGCTGAAGAACCTCCAGCACGTGATGACGCGCGAAGGCTACGCCGTCACGGCGACCAAGAGCGGCGCGCGCGCCATGGCGCTGCTCGAGGCGCAGGAGTTCGATGTCGTGCTGACCGACCTGCGCATGGAGAAGGTCGACGGCATGGAGATATTGAAGCGCTGCCGCGAGCGCCATCCCGATGCCGAGGTGGTGCTGATCACCGGCTACGCGACGGCGGAGTCGGCCGTCAGGGCGATGAAGCAGGGCGCCTTCTACTACCTCGCCAAGCCGTTCCGCCTCGACGAGGTGCGCAAGGTGGTCGCCGAGGCGGTCGCCAAGGTGATGCTGCGGCGGGAGAACCAGGCGCTGCGGGAGCAGCTCGACGGCTATCGCGGCCCGGTGCGCATCGTCACGCACGATCCGGCGATGCTGAAGCTGCTCGAGATGGCGCGCCAGGTGGCGCCGACCGACTGCAGCGTGCTGATCAGCGGCGAGAGCGGCACCGGCAAGGAACTGTTCGCGCGCTACCTGCATCACCACAGCGGGCGCCGCGACGGCCCCTACACGGCGGTCAACTGCGGCGCCTTTTCCGCCGACCTGCTGGCCAACGAACTCTTCGGTCACGAGAAGGGCGCATTCACCGGCGCCACCACGCTGAAGAAGGGCCTCGTCGAGGCCTGCGCCGGCGGCACGCTGTTCCTCGACGAGGTCACCGAGATGCCGCCCGCGATGCAGGTCAAGCTGCTGCGCGTGCTGCAGGAGCGCGAGGTGCTGCGGCTAGGCGGCACGCGGCCGGTCAAGGTTGACATCCGCATCCTCGCCGCGAGCAACCGCGACATCGCGGCGGCCGTCGCCAACGGCGCGTTCCGGCGCGATCTCTACTTCCGCCTCAACGTCGTTGACCTCCACATCCCGCCGCTGCGCGACCGGCGCGACGATATTCCGCTGCTGGTCCAGCACTTCCTGCAGAAATGCACGGCGCGCATGAACAAGAGGGTGCTCGGCGTCTCGCCCGAAGCCATGGCGGTGCTGATGGCCTACGACTTTCCCGGCAACGTGCGCGAACTGGAGAACATCATCGAGCGCGGCGCAGCGGTGACGGCGAGCGACACCATCGAAGCCGAGCACCTGCCGGCGGGCTTGACCGAGATGACCTCGGTGCGCCGGCGCGAAGGCCGCCTGCCGACACTCGAGGAACAGGAGATGGACTACATCGACCGCGTGCTGCGCGAAGTGGGCGGCAACCAGAGCGCGGCGGCGCAGGTGCTCGGGATCAATCGGTCGTCGTTATGGCGCAAGCTGAAGGGGCGTGAGGGCGGCGGCTAGCTGGCGAGTTGCGTAGCCTGCCATTGTTCCGATATTTCGGAATCGATTCCCGAAGCGCCGCCAGCGACAGTGAGTTCCGGCTTGCCGCCGACGACGGGCAGAAGATGTATGCATGTCGAATACCCCGCTCAGGCCTTCTTCTGTACCACCATGAACAGCCGGCGGAAGGGGAAGGGGGTATCGCCGTTCGCCAAGGGCGGATAGGCGAGTTCGACGCGCTTCGCGTAGTCCTCTTCGAAGGCCTGGCGCTCTTCGGGTCCGTCGAGGGCGTCGAGGAACTGGGGCAGCCAGGTACCGCGCGTCCATTCCTTTACCGGGTTCTTGCCGCTCAGGACTTGCAGGTATTCGGTTTCCCAGATATCGATCTGCGCCGCGTACGGGGCCAGCAGTTCGTAGTAGAAGGACGGCTCGCTCACCGGTGAAGGGCGCAGCAGAGATTCGAGCCGCGCACGCCAGGGACCCGAGCGCACCGTATCCGCAATCGACGCATGTGAGGGAGCGGCGAAGTTGCGCGGCATTTGAACCGCGAGGTAGCCGCCCGGCGCGACGTAGCCCATCAGCCGCGGGAACAGCGCGGCATGGTCTGGCAGCCAGTGCAGCGCGGCATTGGAATAGAGCACGTCGACGCTGTCATCGGGCTGCCAAACGGCGATGCCTTCTTGTCGCCAGTCGATGCCGGCATGCGCGCTCCGCGCTTGCGCCAGCATCTCCGCCGAATCATCGACACCGATGATCTTCGCCTGCCCCCAGCGCGCCGCGAGCACTTGCGTCACGTTGCCGGTGCCGCAGCCGAGGTCGACTACCGTCCGCGGCGCATCGGCATCGACGCGTGCCAGCAGGTCGAGCGCCGGGCGAAAACGCGGTTGGGCGAACTTGAGGTATTGATCGGGATTCCAGGCCATACGCGACTCCTTGCAGGACCCGCGCCGCGTCCTACTTGTACAGCAGCAGCGCCAGCACGGCCAGACAGGCGACGATCATACCCGGCGCGTTGCGCTTTGCCGCGTCCATCGGCGAGCAGTTGGCGAAGGCCGAGCAGATGATCATGCCGCCGGCGATCGGCGACATGCTGCGGCCCAGGGCGCCGGCGATGGCGGCCACGCTGCCCATGTCCATGGCGGACAAGCCGAATTTGACCGCCTCCGGCGTCACGGCGCGATTGAAGGCCACGGCGGCGGCATCGCCAGAACCGCTTATCACGCCCAGGATGAATGGGCCCGCTGCCGAGCTGACGCGCGCCAGGTCGGGCGACTGGACCATCAGCGCGGTCATGGCGTCGATGGCGCAGCTTCCTTGGTACCGACAACAGCTACCTGCTCGCCGCGCTGCGCAAATATCCCGGCAGGTTGCGCGGTGAGGCCGTGGTCGAACCGACGGCGCCGGCTGCGCAACTGGATGCCATACAGACGGCCGGCATACGCCAAACGGCCATTAGTGGTTGGCGGACATCTTCCCCTCGCGCACCTTCATTTCTGCCACCATCGACTGGAATTGTTCTTCGACCTCGTGGCGAACAAACGATGCTCCAAGGATACGAGCCAGGACCGAGTCAGGGACTATTTCAGCCCGATAGCTTAGCTTTACGCCTTGGCCAATATCTGCCTGCGTCAGTTTCGTTTCGCTCTCCATCCGCTTGACTGTGCCGGACAGATTCTTCGCCACGATGCGCGCCATTGGTTCAAGACGAATTTCTCGTTCGGACTCGAAGGAGTATGAAAATGGACCGTATTTGGCAACACCCTCTTGCTTCACTCGCAGGGTATTTCCTTCCCGACTGAGAACCCTACTGGATGTCAGATTGTTCAATATCGACGTCATGTTGTCGAAATCGACCAAGACTTCCCATGCCGTCCGCTGTGTAACGGGAATATCGATTTGGGTATCGACGACAAATGCATCCCCTGCCGTGCTGACGTGAACCACAACAGCTTGCTCCCCGCTTTGAGCAGTCCCAACACATAGGCAGACGGCCAGCACGAAGACAAACGACCGAAGTGAAGTGATGATTTTCACTTTGTCGCTTTCTCCTGCCGCACAAAGAGAAACCATTGCACGCCCGCCGCGATGGCAGCCACCATCCCAGCCTGGACAACGTCATCCGGTTGAATTCCGTCTCCAAACACCACGTCTGCCAGCAACGAGCCTACGAAGACTGCTACGGTGGCAACCGTGATTTGCATTGTCTTCTCGAATCGCATATCCGGCGTGCA
The DNA here is from genome assembly GCA_027310465.1 of Rhodocyclaceae bacterium. Classification (GTDB taxonomy): domain Bacteria; phylum Pseudomonadota; class Gammaproteobacteria; order Burkholderiales; family Rhodocyclaceae; genus Nitricoxidireducens. The sequence goes on along the minus strand of DAIDAU010000475.1, from coordinate 8,450 downwards.
TCGCGTGTATCCGAATGAATTATTAGGCATGCCAAGCGTAAGCGCCAAGCAGTTACAAACTATTACGCTGCATTACTCTTACCTGACAGCGACGGCGAGCAAGAATACGGCCGCCATTGGAACTAAAGCGCCTAGGCAGCAGCAGGCGCAACCTGCCTGCGATGCAAGTCCGGCAGAAACACGGCCAGCACGCCGATCAAGGGCAGGAACAAGCAGAGCTTGTAGACCGCGTCGATGTCCCAAACGTCGGCAAGCTGTCCTAGCACGCGGGCGCCGATGCCGCCGAGGCCGACGGCGAGGCCGAAGAACAGTCCCGAGATCGTTCCCCTCTTGCCGGGGATGAGTTCCTGCGCGTAGACGATCATCGCGGGGAAGGCCGCGGCGAGCATGAAGCCGATGATCACGGTGAGGAGCGCCGAGGTGGCGAGACCGACGTAGGGCAGCGCCAGGGTGAATGGCGCGATCTTATATGCCGGCTCGCGCCGGGCCGGCGGCGGCAGGCGACTGCCGCTCAGACGTTCCTGCAGAGAGGGGCGGAGGATGGCTTGGCGACGCTCTTGGCGATCGCCTCGACCAGCGTGTGGATCTCCTCGGGGCTGAAGGCGCCGAACAGGCGGCGGCCGATCGCGGCGGGCAGGCGCACTGTGCGCTCGGTGCCGTCGGGCAGCGTGATGCCGACGCCCATCAAGTCCCTGGCGTCGTGGTCGTCGTCGGCGTTCGTCAGCGCCATCTGCTCGTCCATCAGCAGTTCGTATTCGGCTTCGAGCGCCTCGGCGATGCCGTCCTCGATGTGATCTGGAAGCACCACGACGTGGTCGGCGATCGGGTCCGACTTGATCTTGCTGTCGATGCCGTGCGTCGCGGCGAATTCGACGAAGCGGTCGCGCAGGGCAGCGTCGAAAAAGATGAATTCGGTGGGCATGGCCGCCATTCTACTGCGCGGTAGCGCCTTCGCGGTTCCACCAGCCGCCGCCGACGGCCTGGAACAGCGCGACGGTATCCGCGTAACGGGCGGCCCTGGCCTGCACGAGGGCGAGCGCCGCCTGCCGATATGCCTGCTCGGCGTTGAGCACGGCAAGCTTGCTGGCTTGGCCCTCGACCCGCTGGCGGTCGGTGAGTTCGAGCAGTGCTTTGGCGGAATTCGCGGCGGCGGCGAGCGACTTCAGCGCATCGGCATCCTGTTCGAGCGCTGTCAGCGCGTCGGCGACGTTCTGAAAGGCAGCGAGGACCGTGCTGCGGTACTGCTCGGCGGCCTGAACATATGCCGCGCGGGCGGCGTCCTCCTGATGCTTCAGGGCGCCGCCCTGGAAAATCACCTGGGTCACGGCGATGCCCACGTCCCAGAATGCGCCGGCGCCGGACAGCCCCGTCACCGTGAGCCGCCCCATGTCCGCCGTCAAGGCCAGGCTGGGCAGGCGATTCGCCATGGCGACGCCGATCCGCGCGCTGGCCTGGTGGAGGTTCTCCTCCGCCTGGCGCACGTCCGGCCGTCTTTCGACGATCTGCGAGGGCAGGCTGAGCGGCAGTTCCTGCGGCAACTGCAGGCTCGACAGGTCGAACTGCTGGGCCAGATCCTCGCTGGGGAAGCGGCCCGCCAGCGCAGTCAGGAGATGCCGCTGCTGAGCCAGCTGCTTCAGGAGCGGCGGCAGCGTGGCGGCGACTTGCGCCAGTTGCAGTTCCTGCGCGGCGACGTCCATCCGGGAAATGTCGCCCAGCGCGTAGCGGGCGCGATCGATGTCGAGCGTCCTGGTGTTGAGGGCGATCAGTTCGCGCGTCGTTTCGATCTGCGCGCGCAGCGACGCCTCCTGGATCGCTGCGCCGACCACGTTGGCGCTCAGCGCAACGTGCGCGGCGGCCAACTGGAAGCGCGCCTGCCCTTCCTGTGCCTTGGCCCCCTCGACGGAGCGCCGGGTCAGGCCGAAGACGTCCGGCGCATAGGAGACGGTGACTTGCGGCGTGTAGTAGCCGTAGTAGGCCGAGCCCTCGGGGCTCGATTGCGTCACGAAGGGCGAGATCAGGTTCGGGGTCCGGTGCCGGCTGGCGGCGACGCTTCCCGCGACGGCGGGGAAGTACGCAGCGCGCTGGATCAGGACGTTCTCCCGCGCCACGTTCAGCGCCGCCTCTGCGGCCTTGAGATCGGGATTGGCCGACAGCGCGCTGGCCACCAGGTCGTCGAGCGGCTTGCAGCGGAACACGGTCCACCATTCTGCCGGGATGTCGCGGCCTTCGACGAAGTGCTGCACTTCTCCGCCGGGAAGGTCGGCCACGCCGCTCGTCGTCGTGCGCTGGCCCGCCGCATAGGCGCCGGCCGTCGGCGGCGCCGGACGCCGGAAGTCGGGACCGACGGCGCAGCCGGCGAGCAGCAGCGCTGCGGCGAGGGTGAGCGCGCGCGGCGTCACGGGCGCTCCTCCTCGAACTTGCGCCGCGCCATGTACTTGGCCTGGCGCGAGAAGGTGTCGATCAGCACCGGCAGCACGATCAGGATCAGCACCGGCGCGAGGATGATGCCGCCGACGACCACCAGCGCCAGCGACTTCTGCACCTGCGAGCCGATGCCCGTCGAGATGGCGGCCGGCACCAGGCCGACGCAGGCCACCACGCAGGTCATGATCACGGGCCGCATCTGCACCTGGCAGGTGCGGCGGATCGCGTCGTAGGGCGTGAGCCCGCCGTCGAGTTCCTGGTTGAAGTAGGACAGCACGATGATGCCGTCCATCGCCGCGATGCCGAACAGCGCGACGAAGCCGATCGCGGCCGAGACCGAGAACGGCGTGCCGGTGACGAACAGCGCCAGCACGCCGCCGATCATGGCCATCGGGATCACGCTCGCCGCCAGCGCGACGTCGACGAGATCGCCGAAATTGGCGTAGAGCAGCAGGCAGATCAGGCCGATGGCGAGCGGCACGACGACGGCGAGCCTCGACAGCGCCTCCTCGAGGTTGCCGAATTCGCCGACCCATTCGAGGCGGTAGCCGCCGGGCAGCTTGACCTGCTCGGCGACCTTGCGCTGTGCCTCGATCACCGCGCTGCCGAGGTCGCGGCCGCGCACGCTGAACTTGATCGGGATGTAGCGCTCCTGCTGCTCGCGGTAGATGAAGGAGGCGCCCGACACCAGCTTCACCTGCGCGACCTCGGCGAGCGGCACCTGGACGATGCCGCCGTCGGGATTCTGCACGCCGAGCAGGATGCGCTTGATGGCGTCGATGCTGCCGCGGTATTCGGGCGCCATGCGCACGATGATCGGGTAATGGCGGTCGCTGGCGGGCTCGAAGAGGTCGCCCGCCGCCTGGCCGCCGACGGCCGCCTGGATCACGGCGTTGATGTCGCCGGGCATGAGGCCGTAGCGCGCGGCGCGGGCGCGGTCGACGTCGATGCGCACGGTCGGCTGGCCGAGCGAATTGAACACCGCGAGGTCGGCGACGCCGGGCACCGTCCGCATCACCTCCTTGATCTGCTGCGCCGTCTTCTCCAGCGTCTCGAGGTCGTTGCCGAAGAGCTTGATCGAGTTCTCGCCCTTGACGCCGGACGCCGCCTCCTCGACGTTGTCCTGGATGTACTGCGAGAAGTTGAACTCGACGCCCGGGTAGCGCGCTTCCAGCGCCTGGGTCATGTCCTCGGTGAGCCGGTCCTTGTCGACGCCGGACGGCCAGGTCTCGGCCGGCTTCAGCGGCACGAAGAACTCGGCGTTGAAGAAGCCGGTGGCGTCGGTGCCGTCGTCGGGCCGGCCGTGCTGCGACACGACGGTCTCGACTTCCGGATACTGCTTGATCAGCGCGCGCATGCCGTTCACGTAGGCGTCGCCCTCGGCGAGCGAAATCGACGGCGGCATGGTGGCGCGGATCCACAGGTTGCCTTCCTCCAGCTTGGGCAGGAACTCGAGGCCGAGGCTCTTGCCGGCGAGCAGGGCGACGACGACCAGCGCCACTGCCGCGCCCATGGTCAGGCGCGGGTGCCGGAGCGCGCGCTCGACCACCGGCGTGTAGAACTCGCGCAGCCGGCGCGAGACGAAGGTCTCGCGCTCTTCCTTGGCGTGATCGGCGAGCAGGAAGGAACTCAGCGCCGGCGATACCGTGAAGGTGGCGATGAGCCCGCCGGCGATCGCGTAGGCGTAGGTCTTGGCCATCGGGCCGAAGATGTGGCCTTCGATGCCGGAAAGCGTGAACAGCGGCAGGAAGCCGGCGATGATGATGGCGGCCGAGAAGACGATGGCGCGGTTGACCTCGGTCGCGGAGTTGGCGATCACCGCGAACTTGCCGTGCAGGCCGACGGCGGCGCGCAGGCGGTGCAGCACGGGATCGCCCTGGAAATGGCCCATCGCGTGCTGCGCCAGGTGGCGGAAGATGTTCTCCACCATGATCACGGTGGCGTCGACGACCAGGCCGAAGTCGATGGCGCCGACCGACAGCAGGTTGGCCGACTCCCCGCGCAGCACCATCAGCCCGATGGCGAACGACAGCGCGAAGGGGATCGTCGCCGCGACGATGATCGCGCTCCGCAGGTTGCCGAGGAAGGCCCACTGCAGCAGGAAGATCAGCGCCAGGCCGAACAGCATGTTGTGCAGCACGGTGTGGGTGGTCGTGCGGATCAGATCGGCGCGGTCGTAGATGCGCTCGATGCGCACGCCGGGCGGCAGCACGCTGCCGGCGTTGATCTTGTCGACCTCGGCCTTGACGCGCTCGATGGTCGGCATGCTCTCCTCGCCGCGCCGCATCAGCACGATGCCTTCGACGACGTCGTCCTCGTCGTCGTGGCCGGCGATGCCGAGGCGCGGCTGGTGGCCCACGCTCACCGTCGCGACGTCGGCGACGAGCACTGGAACGCCCTTGTTGTTCGCCAGCATCGTGCCGCGGATGTCGTCGGCCGAGTTGATCTGCCCGACGCCGCGCACCACTGCCGACTGCGGGCCGATGTCGACGGTCTGGCCGCCGACGTTGATGTTGCTGTTGTTGAGCGCCTGCAGCAGCTGGGGCAGCGTCAGGCCATTGGCGGCGAGCTTGGCGGCGTCGACGCCGACCTCGTAGGTCTTGGTCTTGCCGCCCCAGCCGTTGACGTCCACCACGCCGGGCACCGCCTTGAAGCGGCGCTCGAGCACCCAGTCCTGCAGCGTCTTGAGATCGGTCACCGAGTAGCCCGGCGGCCCCTTGAGCTGGTAGCGGAAGATCTCGCCGATCGGGCTCCACGGCGAGATCTGCGGCTGCACGCCGTTGGGCAGCGGCGGCAGCTGCGCCAGGCGGTTCACCACCCACTGCTCGGCCTGCCGGTAGGTGAAGTCGTAGGTGAATTGCAGCTTGACGTCCGACAGGCCGAACAGCGAGATGGTGCGGATGGCCTTGACGTTCGGGATGCCGGCCATCGCCACCTCGATCGGGATGGTGACGTAGCGCTCCATCTCCTCCGCCGACAGCCCCGGGCTCTGGGCGATGATGTCGACGAGCGGCGGCACCGGGTCCGGATAGGCCTCGATGTTGAGCTTGATGAAGGCCGTGACGCCGGCGGCCAGCACGGCGAGCATCATGATGACGACGAACGTGCGCTGCTTGAGCGCGAACTCGACGATGCGGTTCATGGCCTAGTGTCTCCGGCCGGCCTGGGGCCTTAACTTGCTGCGCAAGGTAGCCTGCGACGCTAGAAATGGCTTCGCCATGTCTAGTCGCCGCTGGCGGCGCGATCGACGAACAGCGTGCCGGTGGTGACGATCTTCTCGCCGGCTTTGAGGCCGTCGACCACCTCGATCATGTCGCCCTGGCGCCGGCCGACCTGCACGTTTCGCACGGCGAGGGCGTTGTCGGCGGTGACGACGAAGAGGCGCGCCCGCTCGCCCTCGTACACGATCGCGTTCTGCGGCACGGCGGGATGCGTGACGGCCTGGCTGGTGGCGACGCTGAAGCGCGCGAACATCATCGGCTTGAGCAGGCCCTCGCGGTTCTGCACTTCGGCGCGCACGGCGAGCCGGTGCGTCGCCGCATCGACCGAGGCGCCGATCCAGGCGATCCTGGCGGAGAAGGTCTTGCCCGGCAGCGCCAGCACCGTGACGTCGACGGGCTGGCCGACGCGCAGCGCGGGCGCGTCGCCCTCGCGCACGTTGGCCACCAGCCATACGGTCGTCAGGTCGCCGATGGTGAATTGCGGATTGGATGAGCCCGAGGCGGCGCTCGTGATGTACTGGCCGAGGCCGACCTGGCGCTGGGTGACGGTGCCCGCGATGGGGGCGGTGACGATCGCGGCGGTGCCGGGAGAGGCGCCTTTCTCGATGGCGTCGATCTCCGCCTCGCTCTTGCCGAGGATGCGCAGGCGGCCGCGCGCGGCGGCATGGGCGGCCTGCGCCGAGGCGAGATCGGCCTGCGCCTGACGCCAGTCCTTCAGCGCGGCGGCGCCGGCCTCGAACAGGTCGTGCTGGCGCTTCTCGGTGGCGCGCGCGAGCTCGACGTTGGCCTTCGCCGCGGCGGCGTCGTTCTGTCCCTGGACGAATTCGCTGGCTTCGACCGTCATCAGCGGCGCGCCCTTCTTGACGACGTCGCCGAGCTTCGCGGAAATGCGCAGCACGCGGCCGGAATAGGGCGAGAACACGGGCGTCAGCGCGTCCTCGTCGAAGGCGATGTTGCCGTCCGCCGTCAGCAGGGTGCGGAAGGGCTGCGCCCGCACCTCGGCCACCTTGAGCGCCGCCCACTGTTCCTGGGTCGGCCGGAACACGCCGGCGGCCGGCTGGGCGGGCGGTTGCGGGGGCGGCGGCGCGGCGCGCTGGGCCAGCGCCCGCCATGCGAACAGCGCCGCCAGGACGAGCGCGATCGGCGGCAGCATCCGCCGCGCGGCGGGGCCGAGCCGCCCCAGGGCCAGCTTCATTCGGTCTTGACGTTCCATGCCTGTTTCATGTGATGGGGCGCAGTGCCGCGGACGGGTGGGAAATTCCGGCATAATCCCGTGTCGCAACGGCGGGACGCCGGACACGGCGGCAGCGGCAGTGCGCATTGCAGCAAGTGCAGTATCCGCATGCTCTTTGACATTACCTTGACACACGATGCGGATTCTTCTGGTCGAAGACGACAACCAGCTATCGAATGCGATGAGCGCGGCGCTGCGCGAGGACGACTACGTCGTCGATATCGCCGCGAGCAAGAAGGCGGCGCTCGCGGCGCTCGACGCCGCCGGCTACGATCTGGTGGTGCTCGACATCGGGCTGCCCGACGGCACCGGCTTCGATATCGTCCACACCCTGCGCCGGCGCGATTCGGGCGTTCCGGTGCTGATCCTGACCGCGCGCGACGCCATCGAGGACAAGGTGCGCGGCCTCGACCTCGGCGCCGACGATTATCTGGTCAAGCCGATCGCCCTGAAGGAGCTGGCGGCGCGTGTGCGTGCGCTGGTCCGGCGCGGCCGCTGCGGCTCGAGCCCGACGCTGCGGGCCGGCGGGCTGGAACTCGACACCGTCGGCCGCCAGGCGTTCCACCAGGGCCATCCGGTGCCGCTGACGGCGCGCGAATGGGGCGCGCTCGAATACCTCGCGGCGCGGACGGGGCGCATCGTCTCCAAGGAACAGCTGCTGCAGACCCTATGCGGCTGGGATCATGACGTGACGATCAACGCGGTGGAGATGACGGTGCATCGCCTGCGCACGAAGGTCGAGCCCTACGGCGTGAACATCCGCACGGTGCGCGGCCTCGGCTACATGCTGGAGCGCGATGAATAGCCTGCGCCGCAGCCTGCTGCGCTGGCTGTTGTGGCCGCTGGTGCCGATCCTGCTGGTCGGCGCCTTCATCGCCTTCCAGCTCGCCTGGCGCGCGACGCAGGACACCTTCGACCTCGCCCTGCTCGACCTGGCGCTCGACCTGTCGCGCCAGGTGCGCGTCGTCGACGGCGAGCTGGCGCTCGATCTGCCGCCCGCCGCGCGCCAGATCCTGTCCACCGGCAGCGTCGAGGACCGCGTGGTGTTCGCCGCCCGCAGCGACAGCGGCACCTTCATCTCCGGCGATCCCGCGCTCCCGGTGAAGGCCTCTCCCGCCCAAGGCATCCGCCATCAATACTACGACGCCGACGTCGGCGGCACGCGCATGCGCGCGATCGCGCTGCGCAGCGACGTCGAGGGCAGCCGCGGCCACGTCGACATAGCGGTGGCGCACACGCTGAAGGCGCGCAACCGCATCTTCTTCAACATCCTCGGCGGCCTGCTGATCCCGGAGGTGCTGCTGGTGGTCGCCTCGCTCGCCGTAGTCTGGTTCGGCGTGCGCCGTGGCCTGGCGCCGGCGGAGCGGCTGCGTGCCGAAATCGTCAGCCGCTCGCCGCAGGACCTGCGGGCGATCGAGGAATCGTCGGCGCCGATCGAGCTGCAGCCGATCCTGCACGCGATCAACGAGTTGCTGGCGCGGCTCGACACGGCGCTGGGCGGCCAGCGCCAGTTCATCGCCAACGCCGCGCACCAGCTGCGCACGCCGCTGGCGGTGCTACGCGCACGCATC
>DAIDAU010000465.1 GCA_027310465.1 Rhodocyclaceae bacterium | reverse complement strand
GCTCGCCGCGAGCGCCGGATACCTCGATGTCGTCAAGCTCCTTGTGGACAGCGACGCCGACATGGACCTCGAAGATGCCGACGGCCATGCTGCGATCAACCTCGCAGAACGGAACGGCCATGCGGATGTCGTCGACTATCTTCGCAGCGAAGGGGCGTTCGAATGAGCGCCGCTTGGCCGCGGTTCTTGGTGGCGAGATGTCGCATAATGTATATTATGTTAAATAGTACAATGTCATAATCTGCGGTTGGCCTTCACGGTGCGGCACATCTTAGGAGTGTGCTGTGGGTCAACCTATCGTTTTCGCCGTAGTTTCAACCAAGGGTGGTGTCGGCAAGACCACCACCGCCGCCAACACCGGGGCCATGTTCGCCGACTTCGGCATGAAAGTGCTGCTAGTCGACGCCGACATCCAGCCGGCCCTTTCGAAGTACTTCAAGATCGCAGAGCGGGCCCCGGAGGGTTTAACCGCCGTCATCATGCGCGGCGGGAACATCCAGCCCGACTGCATCAGCCGTCTCGAACGGCCCAATATGGACATCGTCGTCTCGGACACAGTCGACGACACCCTCCAGGCCTGGCTCGCAACCCGCGAGGACCGTCAGTTCATCCTCAAGCGTGCAATGCGGTCACCCTACGTCCGGGAAACCTACGACGTCGTCGTCATAGATACCCAGGGTGCCGTCGGCCAGCTCCAGGCAACGGCGGCCACGGCAGCCGACATCTTGGTAAGCCCAATCAATCCGACGATCCTATCGGCGCGGGAATTTGCCAGCGGCACGATGGCGATGCTCGAGCGGTTGAATCGGATGGCCGACTTCAACGCCGACCTTCGGACCGGCGACCTCTATGCCCTGATCTACGGCATGGACCGCACCAACGACAGCAAGAACATCGCCGACAGAATCCGCTCGGACTTTCGCGGAAACCACAAGGTCCGTGTCCTGGAAACGGTTGTGCCGAGCGCCGTCAGCTATCGAATGGCCGCGACCATGCAGTTGCCGGCCTACGAGATCGACAGGCCGCCCAGCGACAAGGAAGTCACGGCCTACGACACCCTGCACGAACTCATCTGGGAGCTTTTCCCGAACCTAAAGGACGCCCACTTCGAGGACGTCTCGGTTTCCAGCGAGGAATAGGTCATGGCGACAAATTCCGCGCAGACAAAGCCCGCGCCGCGAAAGCGCGTCGGCAAGGAGGCCCTCGCCGCGGCGCTAGCCGAAACTGACCTCGGCAAGGTGTCCCATCCCGGCGGTCAGGCGCCAAAGGCTGTGAGCGAAATGCAGATGGTCTCGACCATCCGCCTGACGCTCGACCAGGTCGATCCCTACGAGGAAAACCCTCGCACATACCGGAACGAGAAATACCTGGACATCAAGGCGTCCATCAAGGCTCGCCATCTCGACACCCTGATGTGGGTTACGCGCAGACCAGGCTCAAAGCGCTATGTGCTGGCAAAGGGCGGCGGGACGCGCTACGCGGCACTACGCGCCCTCTGGGAAGAGACTAAGGACCGCAAGTTCTTCGAGATCGACTTCAACTACTGCGAATACCGATCCGAAGCGGAAATCCTGGCGGGACACTTGTCCGAGAACGTCAACCGAGGCGATATGTGCTTCTGGGACAAGGCCCAGGGGTATATGAAGCTCAGGGACGAAATCGAACGGATCTTTGGAGACCTCACCTACAACGACACGATCGCGAAGTTCAACGAACTCGGCATGCCGGATATTTCCCGGTCCTTGCTCGCGCTGTATCAGTTCGCTTTCGACAAGCTGTTTGCGCTGGACAGTTCTGTCTATGGGCTGACCATGCTGGCTGTCCGGGACACCCTGCAGCCCGGCTACAACCTCTATGTGAACTTGGCTGAAAAAGCCCAATTCGAGGGCTTTGACGAGAAGATATGGAAGCCGACGCTTGAGCAGTTCGGTCAGCAACACGGCGAGGCCGCCGGCGAGAATCATCTCTGGCAGAAGTTGATGGCGAAGGTCGACGAGGTACTGGCGACCAAGTTGAACCTGAACACCGAGACGCTCCGCAGCATGCTGCG
>DAIDAU010000460.1 GCA_027310465.1 Rhodocyclaceae bacterium | reverse complement strand
GGGGAAGACCTTGACGAACTTGGCGCGGTAGGACGCCCAGTCGCCGAGAATCGCGGCGGCGATCTCGCTGCCGCTCAGCTGCTGGTGGCGCTCGATCATCGCCTTGAGCTGGGTCTCGTCGGCCTGCTCGCGATGCAGCGTGGCGGCTTCCGTCTGCTCGGCGGCGGGAACGACTTTCTCGAGCGTGACCATCGCCTTGTTGCAGCGCTGCTCGAAGCTGCCGTCGAGGTCGAGCACGTAGGCGACGCCGCCCGACATGCCGGCCGCGAAGTTGCGCCCGGTCTGGCCGAGCACGACCACGGTGCCGCCGGTCATGTATTCGCAGCCGTGGTCGCCGGTACCTTCGACGACCGCCGTGGCACCCGAATTGCGCACGCAGAAGCGCTCGCCGGCGACGCCGCGGAAGAACACTTCGCCTTCGATCGCGCCGTAGAGCACGGTGTTGCCGACGATGATGTTCTCGGTCGGCTTGCCCTTGAATTCCTTCGGCGGCTTGACGACGATGCGCCCGCCGGAGAGGCCCTTGCCGACGTAGTCGTTGGCCTCGCCCGTGAGTTCCAGCGTGACGCCGTGCGCCAGGAAGGCGCCGAAACTCTGGCCGGCCGTGCCGGCGAGCTTGACGTGGATGGTCTCGTCGGGCAGGCCGGCATGGCCGTAGCGCTTCGCCACCTCGTGCGACAGGATGGTGCCGACGGTGCGGTTGGCGCTCTTGATCGGCGTCTCGATGACCACCTTTTGCTTGTGCTCGAGCGCCGCCTTGGCCTGCTCGACCAGCTTGTGATCGAGCGCCTTCTCGAGGGCGTGGTCCTGCGCCTCGCGATGGCTGCGGGCGACGTCGGCGGGAACCGGCGGCATGTAGAAGATGCGCGAGAAGTCGAGGCCCTTCGCCTTCCAGTGCTCGACGCCGCGCTTGGTGTCGAGCAGGTCGGTGCGGCCGATGAGATCCTCGAACTTGCGCACGCCGAGCCGGGCCATGAGCTGGCGCACTTCCTCGGCGACGAAGAAGAAGAAGTTGATGACGTGCTCGGGCTGGCCGGTGAAGCGGCGGCGCAGCACCGGGTCCTGCGTGGCGACCCCCACCGGGCAGGTGTTGAGGTGGCACTTGCGCATCATGATGCAGCCTTCGACGACCAGCGGCGCGGTGGCGAAGCCGAACTCGTCGGCGCCGAGCAGCGCGCCGACCACGACGTCGCGGCCGGTCTTGATCTGGCCGTCGACCTGGACGCGGATGCGTCCGCGCAGGCGGTTGAGCACCAGTGTCTGTTGCGTCTCGGCCAGGCCCAGTTCCCAAGCGGTGCCGGCGTGCTTGATCGAGGAGATCGGGGAAGCACCGGTGCCGCCGTCGAAGCCCGAGATCACGACGTGGTCGGCCTTGGCCTTCGAGACGCCGGCGGCGACGGTGCCGACGCCGACTTCGGAGACCAGCTTGACGGACACGCTCGCCTTGCTGTTGGCGTTCTTGAGGTCGTGGATGAGCTGGGCCAGGTCTTCGATCGAGTAGATGTCGTGGTGCGGCGGCGGCGAGATCAGGCCGACGCCCGGCACCGAATGGCGCAGGAAGCCGATGTATTCCGAGACCTTGTGGCCGGGCAGGTGGCCGCCTTCGCCGGGCTTGGCGCCTTGCGCCATCTTGATCTGCAGCTGATCGGCGTTGGCCAGGTACTCTGCCGTGACGCCGAAGCGGCCGGAGGCGACCTGCTTGATGGCGGAGCGCAGGCTGTCGCCGTCCTCGAGTTCGAGGTCGCGCTCGATGCGGCTCTTGCCGATCAGGTCGGAGAGCTTCTTGCGGCCATGCACGGGCTTGAAGCGCGTCGGGTCCTCGCCGCCTTCTCCCGTGTTCGACTTGCCGCCGATGCGGTTCATGGCGATGGCCAGCGTCGTGTGCGCCTCGGTAGAGATGGAGCCGAGCGACATGGCGCCGGTGGCGAAGCGCTTGACGATTTCCTTGGCCGGCTCGACTTCCTCGAGCGGGATCGGCGGGTTGGCGGGCTTCAGATCGAACAGGCCGCGCAGCGTCATCAGGCGCTCGCTCTGCTCGTTGATCAGCGCGGCGTACTCGGCATAGGCGGAGGCGGAGCCGGAACGCGTCGCGTGCTGCAGCTTGGCGATGCTGTCGGGCGTCCACATGTGCGCTTCGCCGCGCACGCGGTACGCGTATTCGCCGCCGCAATCGAGGGCCGTCGCCAGCACGGGATCGAGCGAGAACGCAGCGCGATGCGTGCGCACGGCCTCTTCCGCGACTTCCGCGAGGCCGATGCCCTCGACCTGCGTCGCCGTGCCGGGGAAGTACTTCGCGACGAAGCCGGAGTTCAGGCCGATCGCCTCGAAGATCTGCGAGCCGCAGTAGGACTGGTAGGTCGAGATGCCCATCTTGGACATCACCTTCAGCAGGCCCTTATCGATCGCCTTGATGTAACGGTAGATGATCTCGTCGTCGGTGAGATCCGGGGGGAACTCATCCTTCATCTCGAGCAGCGTCTCGAAGGCGAGATACGGGTTGATCGCCTCGGCGCCGTAGCCCGCCAGGCAGGCGAAGTGATGCACTTCGCGCGGCTCGCCCGATTCGACCACGAGGCCGACCGAGGTCCGCAGCCC
>DAIDAU010000446.1 GCA_027310465.1 Rhodocyclaceae bacterium | reverse complement strand
GTGCCGGAGAAGCCGAAGCCGCTGTAAGGCTTACCTGCTTCGGGAGGAATTACCGGGGGCCGGGGTGCTGCGGGCGGTCGAAGGCGACGCGCAACTCGTCCTTGGCGCGCTCCAGCACGCGCCTGCGCTGCTCCGGCAGCTTGCGTCCGGCGCGGTTGATGTAGAACACCAGCATCGACATCGCCGAGCGGAACGGATCGGCCTTGCGCCGCCGGCTCGCTTCCGCGGAATTCTTCAAGGACTGCGCGATGTCGCGCGGATCCTCCTTGGCGAATACGCCCGGCTCGAGATCGAGCGCGTTGCTGGTCTGGGCCACGTGCTGGGACCAGCGCTTCTGCCTTTCCGCCATCGCCGCCTCCTAGCCCATCCGCCGCCGCATCTGCGCCGTAATGCGGCGCGCCTGCTCATCGTAGCCTTGCCACGGGTCTTCGCGCAGGTTCGCCAGCCGCGCGGGGAGCGTCTGGAGATTCCAGCCGGCGGGGTCGAGCTCCGGCGTGAGCTCGTCCCACGTCAGCGGCGTCGACACCGGCGCGCCGGGGCGCGCGCGCGCCGAGTAGCCGGCGATCGCGGTGGCGCCCTCGTCGTTGCGCAGGTAGTCGACGAAGATCCTGCCGGTGCGCTTGGCTCTAGCCATGTTCGCGGTGAAGCGGTCGGGCAGCACGCGCGCGAGATGCTGGGCGATCGCCTTGGCGAAGTCCTTCACCTCGGCCCAGCCGTGGCGCCGTTCGAGCGGAGCGACGAGATGCAGGCCCTTGCCGCCGGTGGTCTTGACGAAGCAGGGCAGCTGCAGCTCGTCGAACACCGTGCGCGCCAGCTGCGCGCCCTCGACGACGCGCCGCCACGGCACGTCGGGGGCGGGATCGAGGTCGAGGGTGATGCGGTCGGGCTTGGCCGGATCGGGCAGGCTCGAGCCCCAGGTATGGAATTCGACGATGCCGCGCTGCACCAGGCCGATCACCGCCTCGATGCTCTCGACGTAGGCGTAGTCGCGCGGCTCGCCCGACGATTCCTCCCAAGCGAAGCCCTGCACGCCGGCCGGGCGCTGGCGTCCGAGGTGCTTCTGGAAGAAGCATGCGGCGGCGCTGCCGTCGGGACAGCGCAGCAGGCTCAGCGGCCGACGGTAGAGCTGCGGCAGCAGCCACGCGGCGATGCGCTCGCAGTAATGCGCGAGGTCGCTCTTGGTGATGCCGCGGTCCGGCCACATCAGCCGGTCCGGATGGGTGAGCTTGACGCCGGCGATGCGCGCGTCCTTGCTGCCGAAGGCAATGTCGCCCGCGTCCGGCGGCGGTGCCGGCCTCGCTTCCTCGCGCGCCACGCCGGCGGCGGGCTTGTCGGCGCGCAGGCCGAGGAACGACGCCTGGCGCAGCAGCTTCTCGCGCGTCCAGCCGCCGAACGCGATCTCGGCCACCAGTTCCGGCCGCACCCAGTGCGTGTCCTTCTCGCGCGGCGGATCGGCGAACGGCGCCTGCTCCGTGCGCAGCTTGCCGAGCCGCTTCGACAGCTTCGCCAGCCCGGCCTCGCCGAAGCCGCTGCCGACGCGCCCGGCATAGCGCAGCCGGCCGTCCTGGTACACGCCGAGCAGCAGCGCGCCGAAGCCCGCGCGGCTGCCGCGCGGATCGGTGTAGCCGCCGATCACGAACTCCTGGCGCGGGCGGCACTTGAGCTTGATCCAGCTGCGGCTGCGCTCGCTCGCGTAGGCGGCGTCCTCGCGCTTGCCGATCAGGCCTTCCAGCCCGAGGGCGCAGGCCTGGTCGAGCGCCTCCGCCACGCGGCCGGCCTCGCCGACGAAGTGCTCGCTGTAGAGCACCGGCGCCGCATCGTCGGCGCCCGCCGCCTTGGCCAGCGCCTCGGCCAGCAGCCGCTTGCGCTCGGTCAGCGGCAGGGCGCGCAGGTCGCGTCCCGCGAGCCAGGGCGCGTCGAACACGCAGTAGGCGATGCGCGCCTTCGCCTTGCGCTCGAAGGCGTTCTGCAGCGCCTGGAAATCGGGAACGCCCTTGGCGTCGAGCACCGTGATCTCGCCGTCGAGCCAGCTGTCGTCGAGCTGCAGCTGCGCGAGCCGGCGCGCCAGTTGCGGCAGCCTCGAAGTCCAGTCGTTGCGGGCGCGCGTGAACAGCCGCGCCGCGCCGTCGGCGAGCCGTGCCAGCAGGCGGTAGCCGTCGTACTTGATCTCGTAGAGCCAGCCCTCCTGCTCCGGCGGCGCGTCGACCAGCGTCGCCAGCTGCGGCGCGATGAAGTCGGGCAGCGCGGCGCCTGGCGCGGCGAGGCGCTCCTTGACGCTGCCCGGCATGCGCTCGGTAATCTCGGCCGCGGCGCCGCTCCGCGCCGCCGCATCCTTCTCCTTGATCAGCAGCCAGTTGTGGCGCGCCTGGCGCGCTTGCGCCGGAGTCTCGCCGTCGTCGTCGCCGCGTCCGCCGCCGGCCATGCGCACCAGCGCCCAGCGGCCGTGCAGCTTGATGCCGTGCAGCGAGAATTTCATGTGCCCCTGCTGCAGCGCCTGCTCGGCATCGTCCTCTTCGCAGCGCCAGGTGCCGCGATCCCACAGCAGCACTTCGCCGGCGCCATATTGGCCTTGGGGGATGGTGCCTTCGAACTCGCCGTATTCGAGCGGATGGTCCTCGACCTCGACGGCGAGGCGCTTCTCGGCCGGATCGAGGCTCGGGCCGCGCGGCACCGCCCAGCTGTGCAGCACGCCGCCGAGCTCGAGGCGGAAGTCGTAGTGCAGGCGGCGCGCCGCGTGGCGCTGCACGGTGAACGCCGGCACCGTGCGCCGGTGCGCGCCGCCGCCGCGCGGCTCAGGCGTCGCGGAGAAATCGCGCTTCTGCCGGTAGCCCGTCAGCGAGGCAGGGGACCGCGCGCGCGGCATGGGCGATCACGAGCGCTTGCGCGCGCCATGTCCGCCGCCGGCAGCCTTGCGCGGCGCGTGCCGCGGCGCTTCGCCCTTGCCGCCGCGCGCTTCGAGGCTGCGCTTGAGCAGCGCCATGAGGTCGACCACTTCCGCGCCCCCTTCGGCGCCGGCCTTGGCCTCGGCCGGTTCCGCCAGCACGCGCGTCTCGCCGGCTTCGACCTTGCGGCGGATCAGCGCGAGCAGGTACTGGCGGTAGGTGTCGCGGTAGCGTTCGGGATGCCAGGACTCCGCCATGTCGTCGACGAGGCGCTCGGCCATCTCGATCTCGCGCGCCGAGAGGCTGAGCTGCGCGAGGTCGCCGCCGGGCAGGTTGGCCTCGTCGAAGGCGCGGATCTCGTCGGCGAAGCGCAGCGTGTTGAGCACCAGCATGCGCCCGACCGGCACCAGCGCCGCGAGGTGCTGGCGCGTGCGGATGACGACGTTGGCGAGCGCGACGCGCTCCTTGCGGCGCAGCACCTCGCGCAGCAGCGCGTAGCCCTTGGCGCCGCGCTTGGTCGGCTCGAGGTAGTAGGGCGTCTCGAAGTGGTAGGACGGGATTTCCTCCGACTGCACGAAGGCGAAGATGTCGACCGTCTGCGTCGCCTCGACGTTGGCCTTGCGGAAGTCCTCGCCGGTCATCACGACGTACTGGTCGTCCTCGTACTCGTAGCCCTTGACGATCTCGTCGGCCGGCACCGGCTCGCCGCTGCGCTTGTTGATGCGCTGATAGCCGACCGGCGCGAAGTCGCGGCGGTCGAGCATCTTGAAGTCGAGCTCGGAGGCCGCCGACGCCGGATACAGCGTGACCGGAATGTGCACCAGGCTGAAGGCGATGGCGCCTTTCCATAAGGCCCGCGGCATGGCCGTCATCCTTCAGGAATCGTCGCGCGGCGGCACGATCCGATCGTCCTCCACCGCGGGCGATGCGCTCCATATCAGCAGCGCGATCAGCGCGCCCACCGCGGCGGCCGCTGCCGCGGCCAGCGCCACGAACGGCGGCGTCGCGCCGACGATGGCCGCCATCACCAGTCCGTTCGCCGCGCCGATCACGGCGCCGCGACTGCATTCGGCGCCCGCTCGCGCCGCGGTCGGGGGCTTGCGTTTCGATGGGCCCATGATGCTCCTCCTCGTCCGGCTTCGTACGGTCGCGCGAAGCCTGTTCGGCCGTCGTGGCCGTTCTCATGATTTGACTTCGCCGGAGCGCGCTCGGTTCGCAGGCAATGACGACGACATCGTCAGGGAATGGCGCGGCGAGCCGCTTTCGGGAAGGAAACCGGAGATGCGCAACTCCTACATTCGCCGCGGCGTCTTGCTGGCGACCTTGCTGACCGACGCGACCTTCACGCTGGCGCAATTTGGCGTCGCCGCCGCGGACGACGGCGCGCAGCGGCTCGCGCAGGTCGCAGCCGCCGGCGGCTCCGGCGCAGGCGGCATGTCGTCGGGCAGCGGAAAGACCGGCAGAAGCGCTGCGGCAGCGGCACCGGCAGCGGCGGGGGTTCTCCTTCGCCTCAGCCGGGAAGGGGCAGAGCCGGACGCTGAGCGGAGCGGAGCGGGCAAGGCTGTCTCGCGAACGTCCGGCCCTCTGTGGAGAACGGCTCAGAACTTCGGCGACAGCTTGAAGTCGAGGCCCAGCGTCCACGCGCTGGCGCGATGACGCCCGACGTTGTCGTCGCCGAACTTGCCGAAGTCCTCGTACTCGAGGCGCAGGCCGACCTGCTTGCTGAACAGGTATTCGCCGCCGACCCCGGCGTAGAGATCGCTCTTGCGCGTGTCGTTCAAGGCCACCTTGTTCCAGCTCGCGCCGAGCTTGGCGAACAAGTCGAACTGGTTGTTGATCGGCATCGTGCCCTTGCCGGCGAGATACCAGGCGGTCTCGCGCGATTCGCCCTGCGGCCACTGCGGCTTGCCGAGGTCGGCGTAGCCGCCTTCGATCGCCCAGTTGCGCGTGAAGTCGTAGCCCGCGAACAGCTTGGCCGCGGTCTTCCTCGAATCGCCGCCCACGTTGGTGTCGGACTGGCCGGCGCTCACGCCGACGAAGCTCTGCTGCGCGCAGGCCAGCGAGGAGACGAGAAGAGCCGCGACGGCGATACCGGTTTTCGCTTTCAACATCGAATTTCCCTTTCAGAAGAAGTGACGAGGTCTCGTAATGCAGCGCGAGAGTCTGCGGGGCGCGGCCGGCGCGGGCAATCCACGATTTCCGTAATTCGGGCTACCGGTATTCGGGCGACATTTGAGGTGTGGTGCGCGAGCGCTCGTGCCGACGGGGTGGTCCGCTGCGCTCCATGTCCGCCGGGGGACACGAAGCGGCGACGACTACCCGCCGCCCTTGGCGGTTAAGAGAGCCAGTCGCGACCTACCCCTTCTGCCGCTGCTCCACCTATTCGAGCGCCCGCTGCTGGAGCTGCAGGCGCCACAGTTGCGCATAGGCGCCGCCGGCTTCGAGCAGCGCGTCGTGGCGTCCGCGCTCGACGATGCGGCCCTTTTCCAGCACCAGGATCTCGTCGGCGTTGACGATGGTCGACAGCCGGTGCGCGATCACCAGCGTCGTGCGTGCGTGCGCCAGGCGGTCGAGCTCCTCCTGGATGGCGCGCTCGGCGCGCGTGTCGAGCGCCGAGGTGGCCTCGTCGAGCACCAGGATCGGGGGATTCTTGAGGATGGCGCGGGCGATGGCGATGCGCTGCTTCTCGCCGCCGGAGAGCTTGACGCCGCGCTCGCCGACGCGCGTGTCGTAGCCGTCCGGC
>DAIDAU010000442.1 GCA_027310465.1 Rhodocyclaceae bacterium | reverse complement strand
CGGGAAGTTTTCGGGTAGAATCCGCGGCTTTCCATTGCGGCCTGCGTCCAATCCGGCGTCGGCCACCCTGAATCCAAGTCGGAATTAACGGAGTTACACCATGTCCCGCGTCTGCCAAGTGACGGGCAAGGCCCCGATGGTCGGGAATAACGTTTCCCACGCCAACAACAAAACGAAACGCCGCTTCCTGCCGAACCTGCAATCGCGCAAGTTCTGGGTCGAGTCCGAAAACCGCTGGGTGCGCCTGCGCGTGTCCAACGCCGGCCTGCGCACCATCGACAAGAAGGGCATCGACGCCGTCCTCGCCGATCTGCGCAGCAGCGGCGAAGCAGTCTAAGGAGATCATCCATCATGGCCAAAGGCGCCCGCGAAAAGATCAAGCTCGAATCGACCGCCGGAACCGGTCACTTCTACACCACTTCGAAGAACAAGCGCACCACGCCCGGGAAGCTGGAGTTCATGAAGTTCGACCCGAAGGCTCGCAAGCACGTGCTGTACAAGGAAGTGAAGCTGAAGTAAGCCGCTTCGTGCCGCGTACTAAAAGGCCCGCGTCATGCGGGCTTTTTTTCGTCCGGCCCATGCGGCAGCCGGAAGCCTGTCATTTCAGGCGCAGCGACATGTCCCGAATAATGATGTGGCGGATCGCGTCCAGGAGCCGCTGATCGCCTGAGGAAAGCGTACGAGCGCGAGCCGGATCCGCGCATGACTCGATGAGCGCCCGCGACGTGGCGATCACCTCGTCGACCAGGCGGTCGGCAACGCCCGGCAACTTATCGACGAAGCGGTCCAGCACCCGCTGGACTGTGGTTTCGGCCAATCCGACCTGCAAGCCGGCTGCAACAAGAGCTGCTCGAGTGACGGCAGAGAACCGCCTTGCCTCGCCGACGGTCAGCGCCAGCTCGGTGTGAGGCCAGTTCTCCTTGTCGCCGGCGAGTGCGCGCGTCTCGTACACGGCCGTGCAGAGCAGATCGTAGGCCGGTGCAGGCGTTACGCCGAAGCGATCGACCATGAATGAAACGTTCTTGAGATGATTGTCCCCGTTGCCGACCAGGACGTTGAACACCATCCATTCGAACAACCGCTGGCGCGCCGCAGCCGGGCCGAGACACTTGCCGATCGCTTCCAGCAGCGCATCGACATTGGCGCCTAGATACTTGAAGCTGGGTGCCTTATTGAGAAGCTGGCAACTGTCGATGACGTGCAGTCGGCCATGACCGCCGCCCGCCACGCGTATGCGATCGAAGCGTTCGATCAGGTAGACCGGCTCCGGCACATAGCGCAACTCGACCTTCGGCACCGCAAGGCCGAGCGCCTTGGCCAACCGCATCGTGAAGTATTCGTTGATCACCGAAGCCGGATAGCGGGCACTTTGGTGCGGCGGTTTCAGGATCCACGTCGAAGGAGTGCCGCGCAGCGGCTCGTAGAGTTGCCCATCCCGGAGGACGACCAGCAGTTTGTGCTGCGCGCCCGCCAATGACATCTTCTTGGGCGCATCGTGCGTCAGCGATGCATTCGGCAGGTTGTTGATCCGGGCGCTCAAGACCGCATCGGACAACGGGGCGAGCCCCTGCTCCCCCTCGCTGGGATGCTCGGGATCGAGCAGTACGAGCGATCCCGCGGATTCGGCGCCGAAGTACGCGAGCAAACCGAAGGCATCCTGCCACGGAATATCGGCTTCCTTGGCCAGCACCTCGCGCATGCGGTCTTCCGGCAAGAGATTGTCGAAATACCACTGGACCGGACGAACGCTGGCGCCGTCGACGATGCGACCCCTGTTGCGCGCCAGGGCCGGCGACAAGTCGAAGCTGTCTTCGCGGGAAATCCAGCCGGGATCGTACTCGAACGTCCAGACGTCATCTTCATCGGATATCGTGCCGACGCGGATGCCGTTCGACCAGACGCCGAGCACGCGCTTCATGCTGTCCGCCGCTTGCCCGCGGGGCGCTTGCGCGCCGGCGGCATGCCCTTCGCCGCAATCCGGTCGAGAAAAGGCTGTATGGACTCGGGCACCTCCACCATGACGCGGATGCCGAGTTCGCTCAGAACGCGAAGGATGCGGCCGAGCTGAACGGAGTCCTTGCCGTGTTCGGCGTCGCCGACGAATACCGGACTGACCTTGGCCGAGCCCGCAACATCGTCGAGACGGAGATTCTGCAACTTGCGGCTGGCTCGCATGACGCGACCGAGGTCACTGACAGACTGAATGTCGATCCTCATTGGAGTGTCAAGAATATATACGCTCTTATACACTACAGCATTCAGAGCACGTGGCGCAACAGCAATATATACGAACGTATATATTTATTGTTCGGCAAAGGAAATTGGCAATATAATATATACGTCCGTATATATTACAGACAACAAGCCGCGTGGGTCAGCGGTCTAAGGCTTGATTCGAGACAAGCCCGTCGCGCCCCCACTGTCGGTGCCCGCCGTTTCGCCAAGGATGCGGATTTCCCGCTGCGGGAACGGAATCTCGATGCCTTCCGCTCGGAAGGCCTTCCAGATCGCGAGATTGATGTCGGAGCGCACCGATCCCACGCCGAGCGCCGGATCGCCGATCCAGAATCCCAGTTCGAGATTGATGCCGGAATCGGCGAAGGCCAGCACCAGCGCGCCGGGCGCCGGATCGCGCAGCACGCGCGGCTGGGCCAGCGCCACCTCGACCAGGATCGCCAGCGCGCGCTCCAGGTCGCAGCCGTAGCCGACCTGCACCGGCAAGGCAACGCGCACCTTCGGATCGGTATACGACTCGTTCTGCACCACGCTGCCGACCAGCACTTCGTTCGGCACGATGGACTCGATGCCGGTCAAGCCCTTCAGCACCGTGTAGCGCGTGGTGATTTTCGTCACCTGTCCCTTGTGGCCGTCGACCGAGATGACGTCGCCGATGCGCAGCGAGCGGTCGAGCAGGATGATGAAGCCCGAGATGTAGTTGGCGGCGATCTTCTGCAGGCCGAAGCCGAGGCCGACGCCGAGCGCGCCACCGAACACCGACAGCATGGTGAGGTCGATGCCGACCGCCGGCAGGCCGATCAGCACCGCCAGCACGATCAGCAGCGTGCGCGAGATGCGCGACAGCACCAGGCGCAGGTTGTCGTCCATGCCCTGCGCCGCCATCAGGCGCGCCTCGACGATGCCGCCGATCCACAGCGCGACGAGCAGCGCGCTGAGCACCGCGCCGACGCCTTGCAGGATCATCCACAGGTTGAGCTTCTGATGGCCGACCGAGAAGCCGACGCTCTCCAGCGCGTCGATCAGCGGCGCCAGCAGTCCCGTGACGTAGAGCGCGACCACCAGCCAGGCGAGCAGCGCGAAGCTGCGCTCGAACGATCCGAGCCAGCTGGCGCGGCCGAAGTTGTGGCGCAGCACGAAGAAGACGATGCGGATGACGGCCAGCGAAATCAGCAGCGGAATCGCCGCCGTCAGCAGATGGATGTGCTCCCACCTCGCGAGGATCGCGCGCGCCACCAGCACCGCGATCAGCGACACCAGCGGGAACGTCAGCCGGCGCAGCCCGCGGCGGCCGAGCGCGCGCAGTCCTTCGTCGTCAGACTTGGCCGCGCCGCCGCGCACCGCGCGGTCGGCCAGCCAGCCGATCCCCAGGCACACGATCAGCGCCGCCGTCTGCCAGAAAACGTCGGGCTGCTGCAGATCGCGCCAGAGGTCGATGAGCAGGCTGCCGAATTCGTTCGATTCCATGCGGCTCACCTCGCGTAGGCGACGGCATCCTGGCGATGCCGGCGCCAGTTGTCGAGATAGGCGCGCGCCAGCGGCGCATTGCCGCGCAGGATCACCAGATTCTCGGCGTTGCGCGCCTGCGCCGAGAAGGTGAAATTGTAGCTGCCGGTCACGACGACGGGATCGGCGTCCTCGGCGTCGACCAGCAGCACCTTGTTGTGCGCGCTGGCGTAGCGCACCTCGAACCAGATCGGGATGCCGGCATCGTGCAGCGCGTTGACCAGGCTGTGCTCGTTCTTCGTCGCCTGCTCGCGGTCCGTCAGCATCTCCACCGCGACGCCGCGCCGGCGCGCCTCCTGCAGCGCCCAGGCGATGTTGCGGCTCGAAAACGTGTAGGCCTGCACGTGGATGGTGCGCCGGGCCTGGCGGATGGTCCGCAGCAGCGCGCCTTCGGCATCGTCCCAGGGCGTGAAGTAGACCTCGACCGTTCCCTGCGCGGCGAGCGGGCCGACCGCCTGTGCCGCGCTCGCCAGCAGCAGCGCCGCCAGCAGGAACAGGAGGCGCGTCACTTGCTGCGCTCGAGCACCGCGGCGTAGAAGCCGTCGGTGCCGTGGCGATGCGGCGCGAGCCGCATGTCCTCGCCGCAGTCGACCGCGATGCCCTGCTTGGCGAGCACCTCGCGCGCCGAAATGCGATGGAAGTCCGGATGCGCCGACAGGAAGCCGTCCACCACGCCCTCGTTCTCCTCGCCGAGGATGCTGCACGTCGCATAGACCAGGCGGCCGCCCGGCTTCAGCAGCCGCGAGGCGCTCGCCAGGATGTCGCCCTGCTTGCGCGTGAGCTCCGCCACGCTCTCCGGCGTCTGCCGCCACTTGAGATCGGGATTGCGCCGCAGCGTACCGAGCCCCGAGCACGGCGCATCGACCAGCACGCGGTCGATCTTGCCGGCGAGCCTTTTCACGCGCTGGTCGTTCTCGCCCGCGATGCAGGCGGGATGGACGTTCGACAGCCCCGAGCGCGCCACGCGCGGCTTGAGCTTCGCCAGACGCTTGTCGGAGACGTCGAAGGCGTAGAGCCGCCCAGTCGAGCGCATCAGCGCGCCGAGCAGCAGCGTCTTGCCGCCGGCGCCGGCGCAGAAGTCGACCACCATCTCGCCGCGCTTCGGCGCCAGCAGGTAGCCGAGCAGCTGCGAGCCCTCGTCCTGCACCTCGATGCTGCCGTCGAAGTAGAGCGGGTGGCGCGAAAGCAGAGGCTTCGTCGCCAGGCGGATGCCCTGCGGCGAATAGCGGCACGGCTCGCCGGCGATGCCCTCGGCGGCGAAGCGCGCGATCGTCTCGTCGCGCTTGGCCTTGATTTCGTTCACGCGCAGGTCGAGCGGCGCCGGCCGGTTGAGCGCTCGCGCCAGCTCCAGCATTTCCTCCGCGCTCATGTGTTGCGACAGCCGTTCCGCGAGCCAATCGGGAAAGTCGGCCTGCTCTGCGAGCGTCAGGACGGGCTCCGGCTTCGCCTTCAAGTCGGCGGCCCATGCCATCTCCTGCGCGTCGAGCACGCCATCCAGCTGGCGCAGGTTGACGCCCTGCAGGCGCAGCAGCGCGGCCAGCGCGAGCTGGCCCGGATTGGCGCCGGCGCCCGCCAGGCGCGTCAGCCAGCGGCGCCGGCGCAGCACGGCGTAGGCCGTTTCGGCGATGAAGGCGCGCTCGCGGCTGCCTGTCTTCTGCGCGCGGAAATAGCTGGAAAGCGTCGCATCCGCGGGCTGGGCGAACTTGAGCATTTCCGCGGTCATTACCGCGGCCCCTTCGATCATCTTGGCGCTGATACGCATGTTCAATTCGTTTCCGGAGAGTCTGCCGTCTGCTCGAACGCGTCGCCCTTGCGATCGACATAACGGATTTTAACCGGCAGGCCGCCGTAAGCCGGCGCCAGCCATACTTCGGTGGTATCGCCGTCCGAGCGCGTGCGCAGGTGCAGCGTCGCGATCGTGCCCGTCGGCGTGCCGAGCTGCTCCTCGCCGAGCCATTCGAAGGTCCAGCGGCCGAGCCGGCTGCCGGTCGCCACGGCGAGCTCGACGTCCTGGTGCGGCGCCAGCCAGGCGAGCTGGTAGAACACCGAGATCATGTCCTGCGCGCCGTCGGCGAGCCCCGCCGGCGCGCGCCCGCCCGAGAACGCCACCTGGCCCGACGGCCAATCGAACGTCGCCGTCTCGGCGTCGCGGCCTTCGCGCTGGTCGCGGAACTCGCGCGGGCGCAGGCCGGCCGCCGTCACCTCGCCCGCGCTGCTCTGCGTGCGGGTGCGGCCGCGCAAGGCGGCGAGCCCCTTAGGCTCGGCCACCGAGCGTATCGTGTAGCGGCCGTCCTCGACCTTCCATTCCTGAGTCGTCTCGCCGATCACGAAGCCGCCGTCGCCGTACTTGACGACGTAGCGCAGACGCCCGTGCGACGGCCACGGCGGCGCCGGCGGGACAGGCGGCGCGGCGGCCGGGGCAGGGGTCGGCGCGGCAGCGTCCGTGCCGGCTGCCGCATCTCGCGGCGACGGCGCCGCCGGCTCGCCGGCGGGAACGGCGGCCGCCGTGTCTTCGGCCGGCGGCGTTTCCGGCGCGGCGGCGACGTGCCTCGCCGGATGCGGCCGCGGACGCGGATGCGGCTTGGGCTTCGGCGCCTCGACGACAGCGGCGGGCGCGGCAGGCGCCGGGGCCAGCTCGGCTTCGATCGTCTGCGGCTCCGCCT
>DAIDAU010000436.1 GCA_027310465.1 Rhodocyclaceae bacterium | reverse complement strand
CTTCGCGCGCTACGGCGGCGACGAGTTCGTCGTGCTGCTGCCCGACATCACGCCGGGTACGGCGCTGGCGGTGGCACAGCGCGTGCTCGACGCCGTCTTCGCGCTCGAGATCGAGACGGCGGCGGGCGCCAAGGTGAACGGCAGCGCCTCGATCGGGCTGGCCGTGTATCCGCTGCACGCCGACAACGCCAAGGACCTGTTCCTGTTCGCCGACAACATGATGTACAAGGCCAAGGCGGCGGGCAAGCACCAGGTCGGCGTGCCCAGCGACGAGGAAGTCGCCGAGGTGTTCCGCGACATGACGCAGATGACGGTCGAAGTCGTGAACGCGATCAACGAGGGCCGCGTGGTGCCGTTCTTCCAGCCGATCCTCGACATGCAGAACGGCCGCATCGTCGGCTTCGAGGTGCTGTCGCGCATCGCCATCGCCGGCGAGGCGCCGATGGAGGCGTCGCGCTTCATCGAGTTCGCCGAGAAGGCCGGCGTCATCCACCGGCTCGACTCGATGGTGATGGAGAAGGCGCTGCGCACGGCCGTCGATCTCGACTTCAAGGGCTACGTCTTCATCAACCTGTCGCCGCGCGCGCTGGCGGTGAACGACTTCGTCGCCACGCTCAAGCGCATCATCGCCGACTGCGGCATCGAGCCCGGCCAGATCGTCTTCGAGATCACCGAGCGCGACACCGTCAAGAACATCGTGGTGCTGGAGAAACTGATCGCGGAGCTCAAGATGTCCGGCTTCAAGCTGGCGATCGACGACTTCGGCTCGGGCTTCTCGTCGTTCCAGTACCTGCGCCGCTTCCCGGTCGACTTCCTCAAGATCGAAGGCGACTTCGTCGTCAAGATCCTCGAGAACCAGCGCGACAAGTCCTTCGTGCATACCATCCACCAGCTCGCCGCCGACCTCGGCATCCAGGTGATCGCCGAGCACGTCGAAAGCGAGGAGGTGCTCGCCGAATTGCGCGGCATGGGCGTGGAATTGGCGCAGGGCTACTATGTCGGACGACCCGACAGCCGCATCGCGCCGAATCCGCGCTGGCCCTTCACGTGAAAGCTCCCATCATGCCGAAGACCATTCCCGTCGTCGCCGCCTCGGCGGCCCCCTCCTGCGACGACGCCGATGCCTTCGCCCTGATGGTGCTCGGCGACAGCATGGTCCCCGAGTTCGTCGAGGGCGAGATCGTCGTCGTCGAGCCGTCTGGCGAAGTGCGCGACGGCTCCTACGTGCTGGCGCAGGCCGACGGCGAATGGATCTTCCGCCGGCTGCGCCGCGCCGGCGAGGGCTGGCTGCTCGTGCCGCTCAATCCCGCCTATCCTGAAATCGCGCTCGGCGACCTCTCCGCCGTGCGCGGCGTCGTCATCCAGAAATCCAAACCCGGCCGCCGCAAGGCGGCCAGGCGCTACGTGGACTAGGAGCCGCCATGCCCTACTACATCTATGAAATCGTCGAGCAGCCGATCCGCACGCTGAAGAAGATCGCCGACCATCCGAGCTTCAAGGAGGCCAGCGCAGCGGCCAAGCAGTTGCGCGCCGACGGGACGTATGCCGGGACGGTGAAGGTGGTTTTCGCGGATAACGAATTGCAGGCGGAGGATTTGCTGTCGCAGGTGAGGGAGGCGCCGCCGATGATCGGGGACGACTACTGAGAGGCGGGTTGCGTCGGTGGTCTTAACCGCCAAGGAGCGCGGGTAGTCGTCGCCGCTTCGTGTCCCCCGGCGGACAAGAGCAATAAGGCGTCCGCCTCCTCCTTTACCTACGCGTCGACGACTACCCGCACTCCTTGGCTCGTCGCTCTGCCGATCTGGTCGGCACGAGCGCTCACCGCGTGCCGCGCAAATCTTGAATACGCGTGCGCCATGCCGCTAGAATCGGCCCCACTCCGTGCGTGGTCATCGCCTCGGTCTTCCTGAAGGAATCTCGATGAACTGGTTCGTCAATCTCAGCATCCGCTGGAAATTCCAGATCGGCTTCTTCGTCGTCACCATGGTGACGACCATCTACAACCGGCTGCTGGCTTCGCACGAGCTGCAGAAGATGATCGACCTGGCGCGCGATGCCGGCGCGCCGGCCGCGGCGGTGCAGGCGATGGTCGACCAGCGCGCCGCCTACCACTTCAACTCGGTGTGGGAATCGGGTCTCGAATTCCTGCTGCAGTTCCTGCTGATCGGCCTGGTCGCGCGCCTCTTCCTCAAGCCCATCCTGCAGTTGTGCGAAGCGCTCAAGGCCGTCGAAGGAGGCGACTTGACGCGCGGCGTCGAGATCACGGCGCACGACGAGATCGGCATCCTGCAGCGCATCTTCAACGACGTCATCGGCAAGCTGTCGCGCATCCTCGGCAACGTCGAGGACAGCGGCAAGCAAATGAGCCAGTCGGCCTTCCAGATCGCCACCATCGCCAAGGAGACGGCCGAGGTGAGCCGCCAGGAGGAGGCGCGCGCCGCGGAGGTGGTGGCCGAGACGCAATCGCTGACGCAGGTGGCGCGCAGCGTCGAGGAGCAGGCCGGCGACGCCGCGGCGCGCACGCGCGAGGTGCAGGAGAAGGGCAACGAGGGCGTCGCCGCGGTCCAGCGCAACATCGCCGAGATGGAGGCGACCGTCGGCGAGGTGAACCGCGTCTCCAGCGAGGTGACGAATCTCGCCGATGCCGCCGAGGAGATCACGCGCATCATCGACAGCATCAAGGAGATCGCCGCCCAGACCAACCTGCTGGCCCTCAACGCCGCCATCGAAGCGGCGCGCGCGGGCGAGCAGGGGCGCGGCTTCGCGGTCGTGGCCGACGAGGTGCGCAAGCTGGCCGAGCGCACGACGCTGTCGGCGACCGAAGTGACCGGCATCGTCGGCACCATCAACGAGCGCGTGCGCCAGCTGCGCGAGACCATGGGCGCGGTGGTCGAGCGCGTGCATGCGAGCCAGACGGTGGCCGGCGAGACCTCCGGCGTGATGGCCTCGATGTCGCAGGTGGTGGCCGAGGCGGCGCAGGGCAACGCCGCGATCGTCGACGCCAGCCGCCGGCAGATGGAACAGCTGGCCGGACTGCAGGCGACGCTCGAGAAGCTCTTCGCCACGCTCAACGAAAGCTCGACCAAGGTCGAGACCACGGCCGCGATCGGCAACGACCTGCATCGCGTCACCGGCACCCTCACCGAGGCCATGTCGGGCTTCCAGTTCCAGCGCATGATCGAGGTGGACGCCGTCAAGCCCGCCGGCGACAAGCGCCGGTTCCCGCGTCTCGAGCGCGGCATGCTGGTGCTCGTGGCCAGCCAGGACGGCGACATGAAGATGGAGTCGCTGGCCACCGACCTCAGCCTGTCCGGCATGAAGCTGATCGTTCCCAAGGAGCTCGACAAGGACCGGCCGGTGACCCTGAGCGTCCAGATGCCGGCCGACACGCTGGCCGACTACCAGAACCAGAAGCCGCTCGCCATCCAGGCGCGCATCTGCTGGCAACGCGCGGAAGACGGTCGCCATGCCTGCGGCGTCGAATTCAGGGACCTGGTGGGATGGCAGCGCGAGGAGTTGGAAAAGATTTTCGGCTTCTACCACAAGGCGGCGGTATACAAGGGCTGAGCGGGGTGTCGTAGGCGACGAGGATCTTGATGCGCAGAGTGCCGTTCATGGGCGAGGAGCCCTCTGGCCGAGCGGTCGGGCCGAAGGCATGAGCGGCGGGGCTATGCCATAGGCGAAAGCCCGCATGCCGGCTAGGTGTATGGCGGCGCGCCATACGGGCAGGCCGGCTACCTGCTTGTCGCTGCCGCGCTCTGACGGGACGCGGGGCGATTCAGCGGATGAAGCGGAAGTAGCCGATCAGTTCGCGCAGGCCGTCGGCGGTCGACTTCAGCTCGTCGGCCTTTCGGCCGGCGCTCTCGATGGCGGCGGAGGTCTGGGCGATGCCGCTGACGATGCCTTCGACCTGGCCGGCGATCACCGAGCCGGTGGCGGACTGCTGCTGCGTGTTCTGCGCGATGCGACGCGACTTGTCGACGACGTGCTCGCCGTGGCGCGCGACCTCGTCGAGGCCGGATTGCGCGCCGCCCATCGCCGCCTCGGTGGAGGCGACGAAGCCGCCGGCCGATTCCATCTGGGCGACGGCGGCCTGCGTGTCGCTCTGGATCTGCTGCACGGTGGCCGAGATCTCGTCGGAATGCTTCTTGGCCTTCTCGGCCAGCTTGCGCACCTCGTCGGCGACCACCGCGAAGCCGCGGCCCTGCTCGCCGGCGCGCGCCGCTTCGATGGCGGCGTTGAGCGCGAGCAGGTTGGTCTGGTCGGCGATCTCCTGGATCGCCTTGGTGACTTCGCCGATGGCGAAGATCGACTTGAACAGTTCCGACATGGTCCGGCCGGCGTCGCGCACGGTGGCCACCACGTTCTGCGACGCGGCGCGGCTCTCGTTCATGCGCGCCGACGCGCTGTCGAGCAGCCCGCGCGAGGCCTCGACGCCCTGCACGGCGTCCTGCGCGCTGGCCGCGACTTCCTGCACCGAGACCACCAGCTCCTCGACGGCGGCGGCGATGTTCGACGTCGCCGCCGACTGCGCCTCCGAGGCGTCGTGCGCCTGGCGCATCTCGCCGTCCAGCGCGGCGGCGCTGCCGCGCACGCGATCTGCCGCCTCGGCGATCTCCGCCACCATCGCCTTGAAGTGCGTCTGCATGGTGACGAGCTGGTCGTTGAGCTTGCCGAGCTCGTCGAGGCGGTGCAGCGGAATCCGGTCGGTGAGGTCGCCCTGCGCGATGTGATCGAGGCGCCCGGTGATGCGTTTGATGCTGGCGATTATCTGGCCCTGCAGGAACAGCAGCGCGAGGGCGGCGAAGAAAGTCGACGTGCCGAAGACGGTCAGCAGCCATTTGACGGTCGCGGGGGAGAGGCCCAGCACGCCGTCGAACCATGCGGCGGCGCCGCCGATCGTTTGGGAGACGATCATCCAGCCGACCAGCGCCGTCTGCTTGGCGCGCACGCTGACGCGGTGCCATGCCTTCGGCATCGGCAACGCGGCGCCGCTGGCGTTCAGCTGCTTGTAGAGGCCGTCGGCGGCGGCCACTTCCTCGCGCGTCGGCTCGGTGCGCACCGACATGTAGCCGACCGTGGCGTCGTCCTGGCGCACCGGCACCACCAGGGTGTTCACCCAGTAGTAGTCGCCGTTCTTGCAGCGGTTCTTGACGATGCCGTTCCACGGCCGGCCCTCGCGCAGGGTGTCCCAGAGGTTCTGGAAGCCGGCCGGCGGCATGTCGGGATGCCGCACGATGTTGTGGTTCTTGCCGATCAGCTCCTCGCGCGCGAAGCCGCTGACCTCGATGAAGGTGTCGTTGGCGTAGGTGATGATGCCCTTGAGGTCGGTGCGCGAGACGATGTACCGGCCGCGCGGGAAGGGCCGCTCGATGTCGGTGACGGGCAGGTTCCTCTTCATTCGACGGACTCCGGGTCAATGGGAGAAGCGGGCTGGGCGAGGCGCGGCGCCCAGTTCTGCAGGTAGGGCCGGTAGCGCATGTCCTCGCCGAGGATGTGCTCGTTGAGCCAGTCCTTGAGGAACTCGAGGATCTCGCCGCGCAGCTCCTCGCGCAGGCCCTGGAAGTATTCCCAGCGGATCTCCTCGAGGCGGCGGCAGATCGCCTGGTGGATGCGGCGATGGCGCTCGAAGTCGGGATAGTCGACGTCGTCCATCATGTGCTCTTCGCGCTTGAAGTGGGACTCGGTGTACTGCACCAGGTCGTCGAGCACGAACTCGATGACCTGGCGGTTGCCGTTGTCCTCGGCGACCCACAGGCGGTTGATGATGCCGATGAGGCGCTGGTGGTCGCTGTCGAGCTCCGGGCGGCCGACCGACATGGCCTCGTTCCAGACGAAGAAGTCGGCGGCCTTGCGGCGCGCCTCGAGCCAGAGGAAGGCGTCGACCACCGCCGGATCGAAATGCGTGCCGGAACCCGCGCGGATCGTCGCGATCGCCTTCTCGTAAGGCCACGG
>DAIDAU010000420.1 GCA_027310465.1 Rhodocyclaceae bacterium | reverse complement strand
ATCCTCAACGTCGCGCGCATCGGCAAGTTCTCCTCGGATCGCACGGTGCGCGAATACGACCGCGACATCTGGAAGGTCGGCCCGCTGCCGATCAAGCTCTAGCCGGGCTCCGCTACCGAGCCCTTGACGGCAGTCATGCCTTCCGCCACCATACCAAAGTAAATTACTCCGCTTCTGGTAGGACGAACATGTTCGGAACAAAGGCAAGACGAGAACTGGCCTCCGCGCTCGCGGACAACGCCCGGCTGAAGGCCAACGCAGAATCGCTGCAGAGGCAGCTGACCGCCGCCCAGGAGCACGCGGCGCAACTGGAGACCCGCGAGCAGCAGCTGATCGCCCGCCAGGCGCTGCTGGACGGCGTGGTCGGCAACATTCCGAGCTTCGGCGAATCGCTGTCGGGAATCCGCCGGTCCTTTTCCGGCCTGTCCAGCCAGTTGACCGCGGACTCGGCCAACGCGCTCACCGCCGCGGCCGAGTCGGACAACAACCGCGCCGCCTTCGAGAAGATCACCGCCAGCCTGCATACGATGGTCGAGCGCATCTGCGCCGCCGGCAAGAGCGTGGAAAGCCTGTCGCTGCGGGCCGGCGAGATCGGCGGCATCGTGCAGCTCATCAAGGAGATCGCCGAACAGACCAACCTCCTCGCGCTCAACGCCGCCATCGAGGCGGCCCGGGCGGGGGAATCGGGCCGCGGCTTCGCGGTGGTGGCCGACGAGGTGAGAAAGCTGGCGGAGCGCACGGCGAAGGCGACGACCGAAATCGGCGCGCTGGTCACGGGCATCCAGGAGGAGACCGGTCACGCCAAGGACATCATCGACATCGGAGCCGGCAACGCCGCGAGCCACAGCACCGAAAGCGAGGCGGCGACGCTCAGCATGCAGCGCCTGCTCGACCTTTCCCGGCGCATGCAGGAGACCATTTCCTCCTCGTCGCGGCTGGCCAATGCCGAACTGGCGAACATCGAGGAGTTGACCTTGAAGCTCGAGGTCTACAAGGCGCTGCTCGGCCTTTCCAACCTGGGACCGGCGGATCTGCCCGACGAGACGCAGTGCCGGCTCGGCCGCTGGTACTACGAAGGGGAAGGCAAGGCCGAGTTCTCGCGGCTGCCCGGCTACCGCGACATGGAAGGCCCGCACAAGGCGGTGCACGATTACGCCAGGCGCGCGGTGGAACGCTTCCGCGCCGGCGACTATACAGGCGCCCTCGACGCCTTGACCCGGATGGAGGAAGCCAACCTCACGGTGATGGAAGGCATGCAGCGCATCCTGGCTTCCGGCGCGGCGCGGGCTCGCTGAGCGGCTTCAACGCTGCGGCGCTGCGGCGGCAAGGCGCCACAGCGAAACGCACTCGGCGGCACGCGCCGCATGCAGGGGATCGGCAGCATCGGCGGCGCGCGGATGCTGCGCCTTGCGGTCGAGGCGCCCGATCACCTCGAGGCCGCCAGCGGCGACCCATTCGAGCAGCTGCGCGCGCGTGCGCAGGCCGACCTGCTCGGCGAAGTCCGACAGCACCAGCCAGGCCTCGCCCCCCGCTTCCAGATGGGCTGCGGCGCCTGCCAGAAAGCCGCGCAGCATGCGGCTGTCGGGATCGAACACCGCGTGCTCGAGCCGCGAGTTCGGGCGCGCCGGAACCCAGGGCGGATTGCAGACGATCAGCGCGGCGCGTCCGGGCGGAAAGAGATCGGCTTCGATGACGTCGATCTGCTTGGCCAGCCCGAGCCGCTCGACGTTCTCCCGCGCGCAGGCCAGCGCGCGCGCATCCTGATCGCTGGCGACGACGCGGCCGACGCCGCGGCGCGCGAGCACGGCGGCCAGCACTCCGGTGCCGGTGCCGACGTCGAACGCCCGTTCGCATGACGGCGGCAGCGGCGCCGCCGCGACCAGCTCGACGTACTCGCCGCGCAGCGGCGCGAAGACGCCATAGTGCGGATGGATGCGCCCGCCCGCCGCGGGAATCGCGACGCCGTTCCGGCGCCACTCGTGCGCGCCGATGATGCCGAGCAGCTCGCGCAGTGAAGCGAGGTAAGGCTCCGCGGCCTCGCCGCGCGCTTCGAGGCAGGCGTCGCGCACATCGGGCGCGCGGCGCAAGGGCACGCGATGGCCGGCGCCGAAGGGCAGCAGCAGCATGCCGAGGATGCGGGCACGCTGCGACTGCGCCAGGCGGTACCGGTTCCAGGCGTCGACGCCCTCGGCCGGCTTGCGCGGCTTGCGCTCGATGCGCCGCGCCAGCGCCTGCAGCAGCTGGCGCGCGTTCTGGAAATCGCCGCGCCAGAGGATCGCCGTGCCTTCGCAGGCGAGGTGGTAGGCGGCATCGGCTTTCATCGTGTCGTCGGCGACGACGATGCGCTTGGGCGGCGCGGCCTCGCTTTCCGAGCGCCAGCGCGCGTGGCGCGTCTCGCCCGCCTCGGTCCACTCGACCTCGGGATAGGCGCTCACGAGGCTCAGTAACTTCCGGCGGATGAGTGGTTCTCGAAGCGCGTGTATTCGCCGAGGAAGGTCAGCCGCACCGTGCCGGTGGGACCGTTACGATGCTTGCCGATGATGGCCTCGGCGACGCCCTTGTCGGGCGTGTCCGGCTTGTAGTACTCCTCGCGGTACATCATGATGATGATGTCGGCGTCCTGCTCGATGGCGCCCGATTCGCGCAGGTCGCTCATCAGCGGGCGCTTGTCGTTGCGCTCCTCGACCTTCCGCGAAAGCTGCGACAGCGCGATGATCGGCACCTCCAGCTCCTTCGCCAGCGCCTTGATCGAGCGGCTGATCTCGGAGATCTCCGTGGCGCGGTTCTCGTTCTCGCGGTTCGACGTCATCAGCTGGATGTAGTCGATGACGATCAGGCCGAGCTTGCCGCACTTGCGATGCAGCCGCCGCGCGCGCGCACGCAGGTCGGTGGAATTGATGGCGCCGGTCTCGTCGATGTGGATCTGCGCCTCGTGCAGCTTGCCGAGCGCGTTGGTCATCTTGTCCCAGCCGTCGTCGGAGAGACGCCCGGTGCGCAGCGTGTTCTGGTTGAGGCGGCCGACCGAGGAAAGGAAACGCGTGGCGATCTGCGGCCCCGACATTTCGAGCGAGAAGATCGCCACCGGCAGCCGCGTCTCGACGCCGACGTGCTCGGCGATGTTGAGCGCGAATGCCGTCTTGCCCATCGACGGCCGTCCGGCGACGACGATCATGTCGCCCGGCTGCAGCCCCGAGGTCATCTTGTCGAGATCGTGGAAGCCGGTCGGCACGCCGGTGATGTCGGAAGCATTGTCGCGGTTGTAGAGCACTTCGATGCGCTCGACCACCTTGCCGAGGAGGTCGGGCATCGCCTCGAAACCCTGCGTCGTCTTGGCCCCTGCCTCGGCGATCTCGAACACCTTCTGCTCGGCGACGTCGAGCAGCGTCTTGACGTCGCGGCCGGCGGGATTGAGCGCGCTGGCCGCGATCTCGTCGCCGACGGTGACCAGCTTCCGCAGCACGGCGCGCTCGTGCACGATCTCGGCATAGCGGCGGATGTTGGCGGCCGACGGCGTCGCATTGGCGATCTCGCCCAGATAGGCCAGCCCGCCGGTCTGGTCGACCTCGTTGGCCTTCTCGATCGATTCGTAGATCGTCACCACGTCGGCCGGACGGCCGGCTTCGACGAGCTTGCGGATGTGGCCAAAAATGCGCCGGTGGTCGTCGCGGTAGAAATCCCCCTCCGTCACCATGTCGGCGATGCGGTCCCACGCGGTGTTGTCGAGCAGCAGGCCGCCGATCAGCGACTGCTCGGCCTCGATCGAATGCGGCGGCAGCTTGAGCGCGGCGAGTTGCGGGTCGGGAGCGGACGGCGTGAATGCGCGGACCTGGGCCATGGGTTTTCCTCGAAGAAGGCCGGAAGTGTACTCGCGCCCGTTCGTCATTGCGAGGTACAACTCTGTTGATTTGCGGTGGATAAGTTGTGGGGAAGTGTGCGTGCTGCCACCCCGCCAAGGGCGACGGGTGGCCGCCGCCGCTTCGTGTCCCCCGTCGCAGAAGATCAAGAAGCCTGCGCCTCCTCCTTTACCTACGCGTCGACGGCCACCCGCCACCCTTGGCTCCGTGCGTTCGCCGCACAGCGGTTCCAGCCGTGCCGATGGGGTGCCCTGCTGCGCGTAGGTAAAGGAGGAGGCGGACGCCTTATCGCTCTTGTCCGCCGGAGGACACGAAGCGCAGCAGGGCACCCCGTCGGCACGAGCCCGCGCCCAATGCTCGCGGTATCATCCGGCCCACCCACCAAACGTCCCAGTCGACGTTCGTCATCCACCCCTGCCATGAGCTCGTCGCCCCAGCGCTTCCTGCCCTTCTCCGCCGCGCTGACCGCCGTCGGCGCGGGACTCGCGCTCTCGGCGCTGAACGGCAACTGGCTGCCCGCGACGCTCTGGCATCTGGTGTTCGCCGTCGGCGCCTTCCCCATGATCCTGCTGGCGATGGCCTATTTCGTGCCGGTGCTGACGCGCAGCGGCGAGGCGCCGCGGCTGCTGGTCCTGGCGCCGCTGGCGGCGCTCGCCGCCGGCATCGGCATCATGGGCTATTTCGCCCACGGCAGCCTGGTGCTGCGCCTCGACGCGCCCTGGCTCGGCCTTTCCGCGATCGCCGGCTTCGCGGCCTGGATGGGGCAGCGCTGGAAACGCTGCCTCGGCCATCCCAACCCCTGCCTGCGCTGGTACGCCGCGGCGCTCGGCTGCTTCGCCGCGGGGCTGCTCGCGGTCGCCGTCTCGCCCTATTGGCCCGAGCAGATGCATGCGCTGCGCCTGCTCCACATCCACGCCAATACGCTGGGCTTCATCGGCTTGACAGCGCAGGGCACGCTGCACGTGCTGCTGCCGACGGTGGCCGGCCGGCCCGACCCCGAGGCCGCGGTGCGGCTCGCCCGAGACTTCAAGTGGAGCCTGGCGGGCGTGCTGCTCGTCGCGCTCGGCGCGGCGTTCGCGCCGCCGCTGGCGATCGCCGGCGCCGTCCTCTACGCCTGGCCGCTCGCGCGCCTCATGGTGCACGCCTGGACCACCTGGCGCCACGAGATCGTCGATGCCGGCAGCAGCCTGCCGCTGCTGGCCGCGGCGCCGGTCGGACTGGCGCTCGTCCTCGGCCACGGCCTCTACCATGCGCGCGATGCGGATGCCGCGCGCGGCGACATCGCGCTGTTCGTCGTCGCCTTCCTGCTGCCGCTGGTGAGCGGCGCCGCCGGCCATCTGCTGCCGGTGTGGCTGCGGCCCGGTCCGCAGAGCGAATGGCATCGCGGCAGCCGTCGCTGGCTTGCCGCCGGAGCGCGCCTGCGCGGCGTGCTGCTGCTGCTCGGCGGCCTGCTCGCGGCCGGCGGCCAGCGCGCCGGCTACGCGCTGGGCGTCGCCTGCGCCGCGTGGCTGGCGCTGAGCATGCTGGCCGTCGTCACGCGCCGGCGTCGCTGAGCCAGACGCACTTGCCCTTGCTTTCCTTTGCGATCTCGGCGAGCACGCGCTCGTGCTCGCCGAGCTCCGCGTCGCTGGCGCGCAGCACGCGCAGGGGCGCGCGGCCGGCCGCGACGATCGGCGCGGCGGCGGCCGCCGGGGCGTCGAGCTCCATCATCAGGCTTGCCGGGCCGCGCGTCATCGCCAGGTAGACCTCGGCGAGCAGTTCGGCGTCGAGCAAGGCGCCGTGCAGCTGGCGGTTCGAGTTGTCGACGCCGTAATCCTTGCACAGCGCGTCGAGCGAGTTGCGCTTGCCCGGCCGCAACTCGCGCGCCATCTTCAGCGTATCGGTGACCACGACGCAGAGGTCGCCGACCTTCTCGCCGCGCTTGAGCAGGCCGAACTCGGCGTCGAGGAAGCCGACGTCGAACGCGGCGTTGTGGATCACCAGCTCGGCGCCGCGGATGAACGCGACGAACTCGTCGGCGATGGCGGCGAACACCGGCTCGTTGGCGACGCGCTCGTTGGTGATGCCATGCACCTGCATGGCGCCGGCGTCGATGTCGCGTTCGGGGTTGATGTAGGCATGGAAGCGCTTTTCGGTGAGGCGCCGGCCGACGAGCTCGACGCAGCCGATCTCGATGACGCGGTGGCCCTGCGCCGGATCGAGGCCCGTGGTCTCGGTGTCGAGGACGATGCGGCGCGTCATGCGGCGCTCCTCAGCGGCCGCGCCGCGCGAGTTCCACGCCCTGCCGCGCCAACGCGTCGGCGCGCTCGTTCTCGGGATGGCCGGCGTGGCCGCGCACCCAGTTCCATTCGAGCCGGTGCTGCGACGCCAGCGCGTCGAGCGTGCGCCAGAGATCCTCGTTCTTCACCGGCTCCTTGCCTGCGGTCTTCCAGCCGCGCCGCTTCCATCCCTGTATCCATTCGGTGATGCCTTTCATCACGTATTGCGAGTCGGTGTGCACGCGCGCCTTCACCGGGCGCTTCATCGCGCGCAGGGCCTCGATCACCGCCGTCATTTCCATGCGGTTGTTGGTCGTTGCGGGCTCGCCGCCGAAAATTTCCTTCTCCTTGCCGCTGGCGCGCAGGATCGCGCCCCAGCCGCCCGGGCCGGGATTGCCGCTGCAGGCGCCGTCGGTATAGATGTCGACGACCTCTTCGGGGCGCGGCGCGGCAGTCATTGCGGCGAGGTCCGCTGCG
Organism: Rhodocyclaceae bacterium; assembly: GCA_027310465.1. Taxonomy (GTDB): domain Bacteria; phylum Pseudomonadota; class Gammaproteobacteria; order Burkholderiales; family Rhodocyclaceae; genus Nitricoxidireducens. The sequence continues at coordinate 10,864 of DAIDAU010000420.1, read as the reverse complement.
CCGCGCCGCGCTGCGCCACGGGAATCAGCGCCTTGGCGCGCGCCATGCGATCGTGCCACTTGGGCATGATGACGCGCATGCCGGGCACGCGCTTGACGGCCTGGATCACGTACACCGCGCCGGCGATCGGCCACCAGCGGTCGCCGGCGAGGTCGAGGAACTGGAAGCGCTGCAGCCACTTCTCCTGCGTCACCGCCGGCGCGTAGCAGCCAAAGGCGCCGGCGCTCGGCTCGAGGCCGAGCAGCGCGAACCAGTCCTTGAGCCGCGGCACGCTGATGTAGTGGCCGCGCCAGGGCGGCAGCTCCTTGCGCCGCGACAGCCGCCGCTTGGCGCCCCACAGGCTGTAGGGATTGAAGCCGGCTACGACGACGCTGCCTTCCGGTACGAGCACCCGCTCTACTTCGCGCAACACCTGGTGCGGATTGCTCGAACTCGAGCACGTGCGGCAGCACGACGAGATCGAGGCTGTTGGCGGCGAACGGCAGGAATTGCGGGTCGGATCTGACCTCGGCGGCGCCGCCGGCGTCGTTGCTGCGGAAGCGGAACGGCATGCGGTTGGCGCGCAGGTAGTCGATGCCGGGCAGGCCCAGTTGGACCGCGTTGAAGCCGAAGATGTCGGCCACGAGTTGGTCGTGCTTGGCCTGCTCCCAATCGAGCACGTAGCGGCCCTGCGGCGTTTCCAGCCAGTCGGTGAAGCCCTGTATCGCCATTAGAATTGAACGATGAGTCCGCTAGAAATCATTGGCCTGCCCGCATTCGCGGACAATTATATTTGGGTGCTGCGCGCGCCGTCCGGCGCCGTCGCCGTCGTCGATCCCGGCGACGAGCAGCCGGTGCTCGACTATCTCGCCGGAACCGGCGCGAAGCTTGCCGCCGTGCTCGTCACGCATCATCACGGCGACCACTGCGGCGGCGTGAAAGACCTCGTCGCGGCCCATCCGGCGCCGGTCTTCGGTCCCGCGCTCGAGTCCATCGCCGGCGTCGACCGTCCCATCGGCGACGGCGACCGCGTCGCGCTGCCGGACCTCGGCATCGAGTTCGAGGTGCTGGCGGTTCCCGGCCATACGCGAGGACACGTCGCCTATTATCGCCGAGGCATGCTGTTCTGTGGCGATACCTTGTTCGGCGCCGGCTGCGGCAGGCTGTTCGAGGGCACCGCGGAGACGATGCACGCTTCGCTTGCGCGCATCGGGTCCCTGCCGCCGGACACGCAAGTCTATTGCGCGCACGAATACACGCAGGCGAACCTGCGCTTCGCCGCCGCGGTGGAGCCGGACAACGCGGCGATCGCGGACCGCGCCGCGTCGACGGCGCGGCTGCGCGAACAAGGCCGGCCCAGCGTCCCCGCGCCGCTGGAGCTGGAACTGCGGACCAATCCTTTTCTGCGCTGGAACGCGCCGGCAGTCGCCCGGCCGCCGCAGCGCGCCTGGGCCGGCCGGCACGCGACGCCGTCGAAGTGTTCGCTGCGATCCGCGACTGGAAAAATCATTTCTGAGTCGTGAGGCGACGACAGGGGTGCGGCATTTGACGCTCCCATCCCCCTCCGCTAACATCCGCCCCCATGAGCGGGCACCCCTTTTTTCCGTCCGGCCCGCGCCGCGCGCACACGAAGCGATTCTGGTCACGTGTCCGCCGTCTGATCCCGCTGTGCTTCGCCGCCGCACTGCCCGTCCACGCCGAACTCGTGCCCGACCATGAGGCGGCGCTGCCGGGCGCGGACCTCGGCGTGCCGCTCGGCAACGTGGCCGCCAAGCCGCCGCTGGATCTGCAGATGGCACCTGCTGCGGCGCCGCCGGTCGAGATTCGCGACGACCTGCCGCCGCTGTCGACGATCGACCTCACCGCGCCGCCGGACGATCTGTTCCAGCGCATGCGCAACGGCTTCGGCATGCCGGACCTCAACAGCCCGCTGGTGGCGGAGCGGCAGGCCTGGTACCTGAACCGGCCCGAGCTGCTCCAGCGCATCCTCGAGCGCAGCCGCAAGTACCTCTATCACATCGTGATCGAGCTGGAGAAGCGCGGCATGCCGACCGAGCTGGCGCTGCTGCCGATCGTCGAGAGCTCGTTCAATCCGCTCGCCTACTCGCGCGCCCGCGCGCTCGGCATCTGGCAGTTCATCCCGTCGACCGGCAAGAACTACAAGCTCAAGCAGAACTGGTGGCTCGACGAGCGCCGCGACATCATCGCCTCGACCTCGGCGGCGCTCGACTACCTGCAGAACATCTACGAGATGCACGGCGACTGGTTCCTCGCGCTCGCCTCCTACAACTGGGGCGAGCGCGCGGTGGCGCGCGCCATCGCCAAGAACCAGTCCGCCGGGCTGCCGACCGACTACGAGCATCTCTCCATGCCGGCGGAGACGCGCTACTACGTGCCCAAGCTCCAGGCCATCAAGAACATCATCGCCCAGCCGGAGCTGTTCGGCCTGCAGCTCGATCCGATCCCCAACAAGCCGTACTTCGGCACGGTGGACATGAACGTCGACGTCGACATCGCCACCGTCGCCAAGCTGGCCGAGACGCCGCTGGCCGAATTCATCGCGCTCAATCCCTCCTACCAGCGGCCGGTCATTCCCGGCGAATCGAAGAGCCCGCTGGTCATTCCCTACGACAAGATGCAGGTGTTCCACGACAACCTGGCGCGCTACGAGGCCGCGGACAAGCCGCTGTCGACCTGGCACACCTACCAGTTGAAGCGCGGCGAGAAGCTCGAGCACGTCGCGACGCGCTTCCATCTCACCGTCGCGCGCCTCAAGCAGTTGAACGGCATCACCCCGCGCACCAAGATCGGGCCGGGACAGAACCTGCTCGTCCCGACGCCCGGCCACAGCGCCAATCCGGAACTGGTGGCCGCCGTGCTGCCGAAGACGCCCGCCGATACGCCGCGCGCCGGCCGCGGCGGCAGGCACAAGACCGGCGGCAAGGCCGTGCGCAGCGGCAAGCCGGCGCACGGCGCGAAGAAATCCAAGCCCGTCAAGGCGAAGAAAAGGCACTGACCCCGGCGGCGCGAACGCCATGCCAGATTGATAACGGGCTCCCTTTCCCGCGGGCCAACGGCGTTAGAATAACCACTCGTTCGCCAAGGTTGTCTGTTGCCATGAACCTGCAAGCAAAGATCGCGGCCTTCTTCGGTGTCCTGGGTTTCTGCCTCATCGCGGCCCTCCTCGCCATCGGCCTGTTCTCCTTCCGCCAGTATTCGATCGCGACCGCCACCGAGCACGTGCGCACTTCCGCCGAGATGCTCCGCGTCAGCCTCACCGAGGAGATGGTCAACGGCGTCATCGCCAAGCGCGAGGGCCTGCTGCAACGGATGATGGAGGTGCAGGGGCTCAAGTCGGTGCGCGTCTTCCGCGGCCCGCAGGTCGAGCACCAGTTCGGTCCCGGCCTGTCGCGCGAGAAGCCCATCGACGAGATCGAGCGCCGCGTGCTCGGCAGCGGCCTTGCCGAATTCAACGTCGAAGAGGACGGCGGCGACACCACCTTCCGCGGCACGATTCCCTACGTCGCCACCAACCGCGGCAATCCGAACTGCCTGATGTGCCACCAGGTGGCCGACGGCACCGTCCTCGGCGCGGTGACGATCACCATGTCGATCGAAGCCATCAAGCGCAAGGCGATCGTGACGCTGACGCTGATGGTCGCGGCGGTGACCGCCTTCTGCCTGATCACCTTCCTGCTGCTGCGCCGCCTTACCTACCCGATCGTCGCGACCGCAACCCACGTCGAGGAGGCGGTGCACCGCGCGCTCGGCGGCGACTTCACCAGCCAGGTCACCGTGCGCACCAAGGACGAGATCGGCCAGATCGCCGAGGAGGTGAACCGGCTGCTGAGCTACCTCGACGACGGCCTCAACCGCATCGGCCGCATGGTGGCGCAACTGACCAATCATGCGCCGACCGGCGGCAAGGGCAACCTGCTCACCTCCACCATCGAGATGGTCGAGACGCTGAGCGCCGCCGCGCACTTCAAGCAGGCCATCGAGGAGGACGAGACCAAGGCCGAGATCTACCTGCGCATGTCGTCGGCCATCGAGGCGCTGTTCAAGGTCAGGCACTACTCGATCTACGAGGTGCTGCCGGTGCGCAACCAGATGCTGCCGGTGATCGTCGACGGCATGCAGCAGGGCGCCTGCCGCTGGTGCGATCCGCAGATCCTGGTGCGCAACGAGACCTGTCGCGCGCGCCGCACCGGCCACCCGGTGAACGCCATCGCCACGCCGGACATCTGCTTCGCCTTCCGTCCGCCGGAGGACGCGCCGGGCACCAAGCACATCTGCTTCCCGATCATCCAGTCGGGCACCGTCGGCAGCGTGCTGCAGCTGCTGGCGCCGCCGGAGGACCTCGCGCGCATCGACGGCATCGTGCCCTACATCAGCGTATACCTGCGCGAGGCCGCGCCGGTGCTGGAAGCCAAGCGCCTCACCGAGACGCTGCGCGAATCGAACCTGCGCGACCCGATGACCGGCCTGCACAACCGCCGCTTCCTCGAGGAATCCGTCGACACGCTGATCGCCCAGGCGCAGCGCCACAAGAAGCCGATGGCCTTCATGATGCTCGACCTCGACTACTTCAAGATGGTGAACGACACCTACGGCCACGACGCCGGCGACGCGGTGCTCAAGGCCCTGTCGCGCGTGCTGACCGAGTCGGTGCGCTCGAGCGACTACGTGATCCGCTACGGCGGCGAGGAGTTCCTGATCCTGCTGCAGGAGACCGACGCCAAGGCCGCCACCGATGTCGCCGAGAAGATCCGCGCCGCGGTGCAGGAGCTCAAGGTGCAGGTCTCCGGCGGCCTGCTGCAGAAGACCATCTCGATCGGCATCTCCGGCTATCCCGAGGACAGCGACACCTTCTGGCAGGCCGTCAAGTACGCCGACGTCGCGCTGTACCACGCCAAGGACACGGGTCGCAACCGCGTCGTGCGCTTCACGCGCGAGTTGTGGGAAGGCAACAAGAAGGACTACTAGCGGTGCGGCGTCATGCCTTCCCCGCCGGCTCGCCGGGCGCGATCACCATCCACGAGACGCCGAAGCGATCCGTCAGCATGCCGAAGGCCGGCGAATAGAAGGTCTCGGCGAGCGGCATGGTCACCTTGCCGCCGTCGGCCAGCGCCTTGAAGCGGCGCTCCGCCTCGGCCGGGTCGGCGACCGTGAGCGAGAGATGGAAGCCCTGGAACCGCGCCGTCGCCTGCGTGCAATCGTCGGAAGCCATCACGACGCTGTCGCCGATGCGGAAGTTCGCGTGCATGACCTTGTCCTCCATGCCCGGCGGCACCGAACCGGGCGGCGGCGGTTCGGGAGCATCCCGGTAGCGCATCAGCACGCCGACCTCCGCGTCGAGCGCGCGGCGATAGAACTCGATGGCTTGCTCGCAGTTGCCGTTGAAGAACAGATAAGCTTGGACCAGCATGGCGGTCACGCCACGCTGCCGTAGCTGTGGTCTTCCGCAAACGGCGCCCTCAGTCCGGCGAGCCGGCAGCCCTGCGCGACGGGCCCGCCGGGAAACAGCAGGTAGAGCATCTTGACGCCGCCGCGCGCATGGAAATGCTCGTCGAGCGCATCGTGCAGCTCGCGCAGGCTGACGCTCGGCACATCCTCGTGGCGCGCGAAGTATTCCTGCAGGCCGCGGATTTCCTCCCAGTGCGCCGCGGTGAGCCGCAGGCCCTCGCGCGCCGCCGCGTCTTCGGCCGCGGCGCGGCTCCAGCCGGCGGGAGCGTACGGGAAGTCGGGATCGGACGGCAGGCCGCGCGGCGGCCGGGGCGGGACTGAAAGCTCGCTGATCATTCGCGTCTCCTCGTGGCATTCGGGGCCGTGGCGCTCGAGGCGCCAGTGAGACAGGATGGCCGACGCGCGTGAAAATCCGCTCGTCGGCGGATAGTCCGAACGGACCAGGGCGGGCTACACGCGATCCAGCCGGGCGGCGTTGAGGTCTTCCTCGACGTCGCTGCGCAATTCGGTCAGTTCGTCCTCGTCGAAGTTGAGGTAGTTCAGCGCGGCGCTGCCGTACGCCATCCACTCGGCCTCGTCGGGCGCGTTGAGGAAGCGCGCGATCAGGTGGTCGGCGAGCACCGAGATGGCCGCCAGTCCGCGCACCTCGTCGCGCAGGTCGGCGCCGTCGCCGAGGATTTCGAAGTTGTGGTGCAGCCGGATGGCTTCGACGATGAGATCCGGCAGCTGCCAGTTGCGCGCGAGCATGGCGCCGACCGTCACGTGATCGGTGCCGTGGCGTTCGTTTTCGGTTTCCCAGATGGAGCGCGCCGAACGGTTGGCGACGGCCAGCGTCTCGCGATAGTCGGGGAAACGCTGCATCAGGATCGGGATGCCGCAGTCGTGGAACAGGCCGAAGGTGTAGGCGTCCTCGCGCGTCACGCCGGGCACGCGGCGCGCGAGCCGGGCGGAGACGGTGGCATGGTAGTTGGAGCGCTCCCAGAAACGCTCCATGCTGATGCCTTTGGGCGACAGCGCCCGCTGCAGCGCGAGCCCCTTGACGATGTGGATGATGTTCTTGAGGCCGAGCACGGAGGCGGCGACCTGCACCGTCTCGACCTTGCGGCGCAGCGCGAAGAACGGCGAGTTCGCGGTCTTCATCATGGAGGCGGCGAGGCTGAGGTCGCCGGTGATGAGCCGCACGATCTTGTGGAAGTCGACCTCCGGCCGTCTCGCCTCGTCCAGCAGCGAGGTCACGACGGTGGGGCAAGGCGGGATGGAAATCGTTCTGAGAATGTCGGATACGGAATCGGCGGCAATCTCGGCACGGTCGGCTTCCTTGCGCATGGCGGCTATCTCCTGATGCGAATCGATTCGGGGATCGAGGGCGCCTGCCCGCATGCCGCCGCCAGCCTGCCGTTGGCGGCCCCACTGTCGTCGAGCCGTGACGGCTCATTAGACTGGAAGCTTTGCGTCCCCGCCTTTCGACGGGTTTGCCCTGATCAACCCCGCCAGCTTACCGACCGCCGCGGCCGATATGTTGCGCCACGTCAAATAAAAGCGAGGTATTCCCCAGCCTATCCCCAAGGACTACCCGGCTTCGTCTAGCGGAATTACCGATAAACCGGTATCGCCCGTCCGGCCCGCGATCGTCAGAATTCCCCCTCGTTTCGACATGCCGAATCGCGAAAAAGGGAAAATGACAGGGAACGCCAGGCCGGAGAGGGACAAGCGGCGCGACGCAGTGAATGCCGTCAGGTTGATGTGTCTCGACCAAGGTTCGGCGGCGGCCGCCTCGAAGACCTTCCGGCTCTATCCGTGCGACCTCGTCGCCGCGCGCAAGGTGCTCGAGGACTGGCCGCAGCACCGGCAGCACGATACCACCGAGAGCCAGCGCGTCGAATACCTGCTGGCCGCCGGATGGCGCAAGCGCGCGCGCCCTACGCTCCGGTGAGCTGGAACGCCGCCCAGAAGAAGGGATGCGGGTTGCCGCGCAGCGTCTCGAGCTGCGCCCGCCGCAGCGCCTCCGCCTTGTCCGCGCCGTTGCGCAGCTCCTTGTAGAAGGCCGTCATCAGCTGGCCGGTGGCGCGGTCGTCGACCTGCCACAGGCTGGCGACGATCGAACTCGCGCCGGCGTAGAGGAAGCCGCGCGTGAGGCCGACGACGTCGTCGCCGCTCTCGATCGAACCCAGTCCCGTCTCGCAGGCCGACAGCGTCACCAGGTCGGCGTCGAGGTGCATCGAATAGAGCTCGCCGACGGTGAGCCGGCCGTCGTCCTGGCCGTCCGGCGCCAGCAGCAGCGCCGAGTTCAGCGGCGCCGCCGCGTCGAACTGGCCGTGGCTGGCGATATGGACGAAGCGGAAGCCCGGCGCGTACTGCCGGAACGCCGTCTTGTTGGCGGCCTTGCGCGTCAGCGCGCGCGACTTCGGCATGCTGTTGGCGATCGCCTGCGCCTCGGCCTGCGCGAAGGAGAGGTCGTAGCGCGGATTGCCGAGGTCGGGATTGCCGAACGCGAGGACCATGCCGGGCCGCTGCGCGCCGCCCGACTTGAGGAATTTCAGCACGCTGGCCGCCGGCAGCATGCGCAGCTCGTGGCGCTGGATGACGAACTGCTTGCCGTCGTGCAGGGCGTTGAACGGCAGGTAATGCAGCGCGCCGTGCGCCACCACGGTGATCCGGCCCGGCCCGAGCAGCGGCTCGACGGGACCGACGAGCCGCGCGTAGAGCCGCTGCGCCGGCTCGCGCCAGGCGTCGGAAGCCGGCTGGTCGATGGCCTGGCGGAACGCCTGGATCTCGGCGCCGAGCCCGGCCGCGGACAGCGTCTGCACGCGCATGCCGGCGCTGCTGACGACGAACGCGTAGAGCCGGTCGCCGCCGGCGCCGTAGTAGTACTCGACGAGCGACTCGGCCGGTTGGAGATGCCGCTGGATTTCGGGCAGCCCCACCGCCGTGACGGACACCAGCGAGGCAAGCTCCGGCGCCTGCTGCGCCAGCTCGCTGTGCGCCTGCACGGCGACGTTGCGCGTGCGCGCCGTCTTCTCGCTGCCGTCGAGCGCGCGCGCCTCCATGTCGGCGGTGTCGGCCATCGCCAGCAGCGCGTTCACCTTCTGCGGATCGGCGCCGGCCACGGTGAAGTCCTTCTTCGCCGCCAGCATGTCGACCAGCGCGCGCGCCTTGGCGCGCTCGACGTACTCGAAGGCCTCGGCGTCGCGGTGCTCGGCGATCAGCGCGCGCACGGCATCCTGGTAGACGGCCTGCTTGTTGCCGATGAAGCCGATCTTCGAGGCCTCGGTGTTGAGGCTGGCGCGCTGGCGCTCGATCACCTCGATGGCGCGGAAGTAGAAGTCGATCGCCTCGTTGCGCTTGCCGAGGCGCTCGGCGATGCGGCCGCGGTCGTAGAGCACGATCCAGTAGAAGTCGCCGTTCTCGCGCGTCGCCGGCTGCTCGAGCATCCAGTCGTAGCCGGCGCGCGCCTCCTCGATGCGGCCGGTCTCGAGTTCCGTCTTGTGCCGCATGAAGCGGCGCTGGATCTGCTGGAAGGCGAACAGGCTGCCGCCTTCCAGCGTCGCGCCGCCGGACACCGCGTCGGCGAAGGCGCGGAAGAACGAGTTGTCGTCCTCCTGGATGATCTCGTAGGCGCGCTGGTAGTCGCCCAGCGCGACGTAGATGCGCGACAGCAGCACCTGCTTGTCGGTCTTCAGCAGCACGTAGGGATAGGCGGTGCCGACGTCCTCGAGCTCCTTGGCGCGCGCCAGCCCGCCGGCCTTGTCGCCCGAGAAGGTGAGCGCCAGGCCGAGGACGCCGGTCGCGTGGATGCGCGCGTAGCGTTCCTGGTTCCATTGCGTCGGGATGTGGCCGTAGAGCTTCCTGCCGTATTCGACCGCGCGCGCATAGTCGCCGAGGTCCATGTAGGTCTCGGCGCGGATCTCCCAGAGGAAGGGCGTCACATCCTGCTCGAGCGGCACGCCGGCCATGGCGGAGCCCATCTTGGCGAGCCCCATCATCAGCGGGCTCTTCTTCTCCATCGCCTCGATGTCGGTCATGTTGGTGTCGCCCGCGGCGACGTTCTTCTCGAGCTGATCGAGGCAGGGTCCGAGCTTGTCGTAGCGCTTGAGCTTCGAGTACGACATGCAGAGCATGGTCAGCTTGTTGGTCTTCGCCTTGGTGACGTCGGGAACTTCGGCGATCGAGGCCTTTTCCAGTTCCCCGTAGCGGCCGGCCATCATGGCGCGGTCGCGGTCGGTCATGATGTCGGTGGCGCAGCCCGAAAGGAACAGGGCGATCAGACAGGCGACGGCAGCTAAGGTCCGCGGCGCGTTCATACTTCCTCCCCAAGAAGCTTGAACCAGCAGGGCTCCGGCTCGCTGGCGCGGCCGGCACGTCGGGCGCGCCATCCCGGCGCCCAGGGACGGATTCTAGGCGAGCGCGGCGCGCGGTCAAGCCGCGCGCGTCAGTGTTCTTCCGCGGCGTCGTGCGGCGACTGCAGATGCGCGTTGGGCATCTTGCTCTCGCCGTACCGGTCGATCCAGAACATCATGGCGATCAGGGCGGCGATGATCATCGCGGCGACGGCGCCGAAGATCAGGTGGCGCCGGGCTTCCGCCTTCTTCTCGGCCGCCGCTCTCGCCTGGTCGCTTTCAGTGTTCGCTTCCATGGAGGTCTTTCGCAAAGGTCCCGCTCGGGGCCGCAAGGATAACCGGTTTCGCGCGCCGCTCCGCCGCCAGCGCGCGCAGTTGTCCGCAGCCGCCGGCCACGTCCTGGCCCGCCGACTGGCGCAGCTTGGTCAGGATGCCGTGGCGATAGAGATGCAGCGACATCGCCGCGGCGCGCTCCGGCGCCGTGCGGCTGAAGCCGGCGCCGTCCACCGCGTTGTAGGGAATGAAGTTCATCACCGCGTACTTGCCGGCCAGCAGGCCGACGAGGCGCCCGAGCTCGTCGTCGCCGTCGTTGACGCCCGCGAGCAGCGTCCATCGGTACTGGATCGGGTAGCCGGTGGCGCGCGCGTAGCGCTCGCCGAGCTCGACCAGCTCGGCCGGATCGATGCGCGGCGCATTGGGCAGCAGCCGCGCGCGCAGCCCGGCATCGGTCGAGTGCAGCGACAGCGCCAGCGCCGGCTTCACCGCCGCCTGCGGCAGGCGCTCGAAGACGCGCCGGTCGCCGACCGTCGAGAACACCAGGTTCTTGTGGCCCACGGCGCCGAAGTGGCCGAGCGCCTCGATGGCTTCGAGCACGTTGTCGAGGTTGTGCGCCGGCTCGCCCATACCCATGAAGACCACCTTCTTCACCGGCCGCCGCGCGCGCGCCAGCGCCACCTGGGCGACGATCTCCGCGCTGCCGAGCTGGCGGCGCAGGCCGTCGCGGCCGGTCATGCAGAAGGCGCAGCCGACGGCGCAGCCGACCTGGCTCGAGACGCACAGGCCGTCGCGCGGCAGCAGCACGC
>DAIDAU010000413.1 GCA_027310465.1 Rhodocyclaceae bacterium | reverse complement strand
GCAGGAGAGCGAAGCGCGGCTGGCGGCGGACCTGCTGGCGCGCGCGCGGACCGAAGACGAACTGCGCGCGAGCGGCGAACGCCTGCGCCAGTTCATCGAGGCGGCACCCGCGGGCATCGCCATGTTCGACCGGGACATGCGCTATCTCGCGGTGTCGCGCCGCTTTCTCGAGAACTACCATCTGGCGGGCGACGTCGTCGGGCGCAGCCATTACGACGTCTTCCGGGAAATCCCGCAGCGCTGGCGCGAGATCCACCGGCGCTGCCTCGCGGGAGAAACGCTGGCCAGCGACGAGGATCCGTTCCTGCGCGTCGATGGGCGCGTGAACTGGATCCGCTGGAAGATCCAGCCGTGGTTCGAGGCTGCGGGCGCGATCGGCGGCATCGTGCTGTTTTCGGAGGATGTCACCGCGCGCAAGAACGCCGCGGCGGCATTGCAGCTGGCCAAGGCCGATGCGGAACGGGCCAACGCCGCCAAGTCGCGCTTCATGGCGGCCGCGAGCCACGACCTGCGCCAGCCGCTGTCGGCGATGTCGCTCTACGTCGGCGCGCTGGAGAGCGAGCCGGCGCAGCCCCACGGCGAGGTGGTGAAGCACATGAAGGGCTGCATCACGCATCTCAACGAGCTGCTGTCCGACCTGCTCGACGTCTCGCGGCTGCAGGCGAACGTCGTCAAGCCGATGATGCGCGACTTCGCCGTCGGCGAGGTGCTGGAAAAGATCGCCGCCGCGCACCAGCCGCAGGCCGCGGCCAAGGGCCTGGCGCTGCGGTATCGCCATTCGGATGCGGTCGGCTGCACCGATCCCGTGCTGTTCCAGCGCGTCGTCGGCAACCTCGTGTCGAACGCGGTCCGCTACAGCGAGCGCGGCGGCCTGCTGATCGCGTGCCGGCAGCGCGCCGGCAAGACCTGGGTGGAGGTCTGGGATACCGGCATCGGCGTCCCCGAGGACAAGATCGAGGTGATCTTCGAGGAATTCACCCAGCTCGGGAACCGCGAGTGCAATCCCGCCAAGGGCACGGGCCTCGGGCTGGCCATCGTCGCCAAGACCGCGCAACTCCTGAATCTCGCCGTCCGCGTCCGCTCGCAGGTCGGCAAGGGCTCGGTGTTCGCCATTGAATTGCCGCTCGGCGTCGCGGCGCGTGCCGCGCAGCCGCGGCGGCATGTCGGCGCGCCGCAGCGCATCGCGCTGGTGGAGGACAACGCGGAGGTCGCCGTCGCCCTCGCCTACGCCTTGCGCCAGGACGGCCATGAAGTGGTGGCGGCGGCCAGCGGCGACGAACTGCTGGCGTGCCTCGGCACGGCGCCCGACGTGATCGTCTCCGACTACCGGCTGTCGGGGCGGGAGACCGGGCTCGACGTCATCGACCGGGTGCGCGCCAGGTTCGGCGCGGCGCTTCCTGCCGTCGTGGTCACCGGCGACACCGATCCGGCGCTGAGCCGCAGCGTGGCGCGGCAAGCCGTGCGTCTCGCCCACAAGCCGCTCGACGTCGACGGCCTGCGCGCCGTGCTCGGCGAGTCGCGGCTCGAGCGGGCGGCCTAGGTCACCAGCCCGCACGCATGGCGTGCGCCCGGCCGGCGCGCGCCGCACAGCCGTCGTTGGCGGCGTCGCCGTGCCGCGCGATCGAGCGGCACTCGGCGATCGCCGGCCGCGGCTGCCCATCCTCGGCCAGCCCCAGCATCAATGCGCTGGTCATCAGCAGGCGCGCCTCGCCGGGCGTGCGCAGCGGGCCGAAATAGCGCTTGCCGCGCTTCTTCGCCGCGCCCTTGCGCATCGGCCACAGCACGAAGTAGTAGCCGGCGGGCAGCGGGCGCCCATCGACGGCTTCGATCTCGAGGCCGTGCGCCGGCGCATCGGAAAAGGACTCCGCGTTCACGACGTGGATGATTTCGTGCATGTTCGGTCTCCTCGTCTTTATTGTCGCGTGCCCGAGCGGCGCTCCCCAGGACGAAGGCGGCGACCTCGGCGTCGTCGCGGTTTCGTCCGGCACGCGGTGTCGACGGATCATACGGAGACGGGTTCCGCGCTCCTATACAGGAGAGGGCTTATTCGCGGTACCGTGAAACCGGTAGCCTCCGCGCACGCGCGAGCCAATCGCCAATTGGATCGCACCCTCATGCCGGCGCGCCTGTCATATCCGGGTGCCGGATGGCCCATGGACAGTTTTCCGCGCCTCGGCACAATCTGCACGGACGGAAACATCAGAGCATTGCGGGTGCGCGATGGCAGCCGCGGGCGTCCGGCCGCATCTGGAGGGACATCATCATGAAGTTCGACGCCCGCTCGGACAACGAGCTCGAAGCCGCGGTGAACCGCGGGCTCGCAACCGCGCAGCTCAAGGGCTGGCTGGCCGGCGCCGAAGCGATGGAGAAGGAAGGCGTTCCGTTCCACGTCGCGGCGCGCGTCATGCTTTATCCCGAGCGGCGCCGCGCGCCGAAGCAGAAAGGCCGTCCGGCACATTGACGCGCGCCCGCTCCGAGATGTTCTTCGGCATTCCGCCGCTGACGCGGTCGCTGATCGTCGCCAACGTCATCGCCTTCCTCGGCGAGGCGCTGACGGGGGAAACGCTGATCGCGCTGTTCGCGCTGTGGCCGCTCGGTTCCCGGCACCCGGCCTTCGAGCCGTGGCAGATCGTCACCTACGGCTTCCTGCATGCGAGCCTGCCGCACCTGCTGTTCAACATGTTCGCGCTGTTCATGTTCGGCGGCGAGATCGAGCGGCTGTTCGGCGCGCGGCGCTACTTCAACCTCTACTTCGCCAGCGTGGTCTCCGCGGCGCTGGTGCAGCTGGCGGTGTCGTCGCTGCTCGCCGTTCCGCCGTATCCGACGGTCGGCGCGTCGGGCGGCATCTTCGGCCTGCTGCTGGCCTTCGGCATGGTTTTTCCCCACCGCACCATCTTCCTGCTGTTCCCGCCGGTGCCCATGCCGGCGTGGCTGTTCGTCCTGCTCTACGGCGCTCTCGAGCTGTTCCTCGGCGTCACCGGAACCCAGGAAGGCGTTGCGCATTTCGCGCACCTGGGCGGCATGCTGGGCGCATGGCTGATGTTGCGCCGGCCGCGCCGGCGATGACGCCTTCCTGCGATACTGGCTCGCCTGTCCGTCAACGAGAAACGAGGTCGTCATGAAAACACTGCGCTCCATCCCGCTCGTCCTGCTGTGCGCCGCGCTCGCCGCGTGCTCGGAACTCGGCATCGGCGTCACGCATATCGGCGACATCGTCGCCAATCCGAGCCGCTTCGACAACGCCGAAGTGCGCGTCAAGGGCAAGGTCATAAACGTGAACAAGGTGCCGCTGCTCGGCACGCGGCTGTACACGCTGCGCGACGACAGCGGCGAGATCACCGTGGTCGCGGCCGACGCGCTGCCGGCGCTCGACAGCACGGTGGTGGTGCGCGCCAAGGTGCAGACCGCCGCGATCGTGCAGGGCGAGGCGCTCGGACTGCGCCTCGAGGAGATCGAGAAGAAGACGCCGCTGTTCTGATCCCCGTGCCTCTCTCCCTCGCCCGCTTCGCCGTCCTGATGCTCTGCGCCTGCGCCATGCGGGCGCACGCCTTCGGCTTCGGCGACGTGTCGCGGCGCGCGCAGGCGCTCGCCGAGCGCGCCTACGCCAAGCCGGCGGGCGAGCTGCCGAAGGAGCTGCAGCAGCTCAAGTACGAGGACTACAAGGACATCCGCTTCCGGCCCGGACGCGCGTACTGGCGCGGCGAAGGGCTGCCCTTCGAGCTGGCCTTCTTCCACGAGGGCATGTATTTCGACCGGCCGGTGAGGATCGACGAGATCGACGCCGACGGCGTGCGCGAGATCAAGTACCGCGCCGACGACTTCGACTTCGGCGCCAACAAGGTCGACCCGAAGTCGTGGCATGGCCTCGGCTTCGCCGGCTTTCGCGTGCACTACGCGGTCAACGACCGCAGGTACAAGGACGAGGTGCTGGCCTTCCTCGGCGCCAGCTACTTCCGCGCGCTGGGCCGGGGCCAGGTGTACGGGCTGTCGGCGCGCGGCCTGGCGATCGACACCGCGGCGGCGACCGGCGAGGAGTTTCCGCGCTTCGTCCACTTCTGGATCGAGCGTCCGGCCCCGGACGACAGGCAGCTGACGATCTACGCGCTGCTCGACTCGCCGCGCGCCGCCGGCGCCTACCGCTTCGTGCTGAAGCCGGGCGCCGAGACGGTGATGGAGGTCAAGGCGCGGCTGTACCTCAGGTCCGCGGTCGACAAGCTCGGGCTAGCCCCGCTCTCGAGCATGTACTACTTCGGCAGCAACCAGCACGCCGACCACGAGGACTACCGTCCGGCGACCCACGACTCGGAAGGCCTCGCCGTCGCCACCGGCAACGGCGAATGGCTCTGGCGGCCGCTGGTGAACCCGAAACGGCTGCTGGTGACGTCGTTCGCCACCGCCGATCCGCGCGGCTTCGGACTGCAGCAGCGCGACCGGCGCTTCGACAGCTACCAGGACCTGGCGGCGCGCTACGACCTGCGGCCCAGCGTCTGGATCGAGCCGCGCGGCCGCTGGGGCGCGGGACGCGTCGAGCTGGTGCAATTGCCGACGCCCGACGAGACCAACGACAACGTCGCCGCCTACTGGGTGCCCGACAAGCCGCCGCAGCCGCGCCAGCCCTTCGACATCGAGTACCGGCTGTCGTGGCAGAAGAACGTCGAGCAGCGGCCGCCGCTGCTCTGGGTGATGCAGACGCTGCGCGGCCGCGGCTACATGCCCAAGCCCGACGACAGCCTCTGGCTGCAGGCGGACTTCGTCGGCACCGTGCCCGCGGGCGTGGCCGACGGCGACATGAAGGCGGCGATCTACGTCGACAACAATGCCGAACTGCTGCAAAGCCGCGTCGAGCGCAACGCCGCGACCGGCGGCTGGCGCGTCGTCATGCGACTGCACCGCCTCGACGCCGCCAAGCCGGTCGAGATGCGCGCCTATCTGCATCGCGCCAACGTCGCGGTATCGGAGACATGGAGCTACATCCTGCCGCCCGATTGAAGGCCGCTGCGCGCCTGCCGGTCTCCCCGCCGATTCATCGTAGTCCGATGGCGCCGCGGGCCTGGCCGCCGCGGCTCGTCTGGCGCGCGCCGCGGGCCGCGGAGGCCGCCGCGCCGGATCGCGCCTCGAGCGGCCGCCCCGGGCGCCGCCGCCGCGCGGTGCTGGCCGCGCTGACCTTGGGCGCCACGGCGGCCGCGACCTGGGCGATGACCTCGGTGCTGCCCTACCACGGCCGCCAGCCGCTCGAAGTCGCCATCCTGGCCCTGTTCGCGCTGCTGTTCTTCTGGGTCTCGGCGGGCTTCTGGACGGCGGTCATGGGCTTCATCGTGCTGCTCTCCGGCGGCGACCGCCACGCCATCACCGCGAGCGCGCGGGCCGACGCGCCGATCGACGCGTCGGCGCGCACGGCGGTCGTCATGCCGATCTGCAACGAAGACACGGCGCGCGTCTTCGCCGGGCTGCGCGCGACCTACGAGTCGGTCGCGCGCAGCGGCGAGCTCGCGCAATTCGACTTCTTCGTGCTCAGCGACAGCAGCGAGCCCGACGTGCGCGTCGCCGAGATCGAGGCGTGGTTCCGGCTGTGCCGCGCCGTCGGCGGCTTCGGCCGCGTCTTCTATCGCTGGCGGCGCCATCGCATCAAGCGCAAGAGCGGCAACATCGCCGACTTCTGCCGCCGCTGGGGCAGGGACTATCGCTACATGGTGGTGCTCGACGCCGACAGCGTGATGAGCGGCGCCTGCCTCGCCGCGCTGGTGCGCCTGATGGAGGCCCGGCCGGATGCCGGCATCATCCAGAGCGCGCCGCGCGCCGCCGGCCGCGACACGCTGCACGCGCGCATCCAGCAGTTCGCCGGCCGCGTCTACGGGCCGCTGTTCACCGCCGGCCTGCACTTCTGGCAGCTCGGCGACGCGCACTACTGGGGGCACAACGCCATCATCCGCGTCGCACCGTTCATGCGCCACTGCGCGCTGGGCCGGCTGCCGCGGCGCGGGCGCGCGCCCGTCGAAGTGCTGTCGCACGATTTCGTCGAGGCCGCGCTGATGCGGCGCGCCGGCTGGGGCGTGTGGATCGCCTACGACCTGCCCGGCAGCTACGAGGAGATGCCGCCCAGCCTGCTCGACGAGCTCAAGCGCGACCGGCGCTGGTCGCAGGGCAACCTGATCAACGCCCGCCTGCTGCTCGCCGAGGGCCTGCATGCGGCGCATCGCGCGGTGTTCGCCATCGGCGTCATGGCCTACCTGTCGTCGCCGCTGTGGTTCCTCTTCCTGCTGCTGTCGACGGCGCTCGCGGCGATCCACGCGCTGGTGCCGCCGCAGTACTTCACGCAGCCCTACCAGCTGTTTCCGCGCTGGCCGGAGTGGCACGCCGCCTGGGCGGTGCTGCTGTTCGGCGCCACCGCGGTGCTGCTGTTCGCGCCCAAGCTGCTCAGCGTGGCGCTGCTGTGGCATCGCGGCGCGCGCGAATTCGGCGGCGCGGCGCGCCTCGCCGCCGGCGTGTTCGGCGAACTGCTGTACTCGATGCTGCTGGCGCCGATCCGCATGCTGTTCCACACGCAGTTCGTCGTCGCCGCGCTGGCGGGCTGGCAGGCGGGATGGAAATCGCCGCCGCGCAGCGACGAGGCGACGACCTGGCGCGAAGCGCTGCAGCGGCACGGCTGGCACGCGGCGTTCGGCGCGGCCTGGGCGGGGCTCGTGCTCTACGTCAACCCGTCGTACCTGTGGTGGTTGCTGCCGGTGATCGTCCCGCTGCTGCTCGCCGTCCCGCTGTCGGTCTTCGCCAGCCGCGCCTCGCTCGGCCGCCAGCTGCGCGCGGCCGGCTTCTTCGTCGTCCCG
>DAIDAU010000408.1 GCA_027310465.1 Rhodocyclaceae bacterium | reverse complement strand
GTCCTCACTCGGCAGGCAGGGGAGAGGCGGCGACGTCTTGCGCGGATTCGAGCGCAGGCGACGCGATCGTGCGCCAGATGTTGTAGACCATGATCAGCGCGCCGATGAGGAACAGCCCGCCGCCGATGGCGCGGATGACATATTCGGGATGCAGCGCCTCGGTGGTTTCGACGAAGGAATATTCGAGGAACCCTTGCGGCGTGTAAGCGCGCCACATCAGCCCCTGCATGATGCCCGCCACCCACATCGAGGAGATGTAGAAGACGATGCCGATCGTCGAGATCCAGAAGTGCCAGTTCACGAGCTTCAGCGAATAGAGCCGCTTGTTGAACACCCAGGGGATGAGGCAATAGAGCGCGCCGAAGGACACGAAGGCGACCCAGCCGAGGCTTCCCGAATGCACATGGCCGATGCCCCAGTCGGTATAGTGCGACAGCGAATTCACCGCCTTCACCGACATCAGCGGGCCTTCGAAGGTCGACATCCCGTAGAAGGCCACCGACACGACGAGCATCCGCAGAACTGGATCGGTACGCAGCTTGTCCCAGGCTCCTGAAAGCGTCATCAGGCCGTTGATCATGCCGCCCCAGGAGGGCATCCACAGCACGACAGAGAAGACCATGCCGAGCGTCTGCGCCCAATCAGGCAACGCGGTGTAGTGCAGATGGTGCGGGCCGGCCCAGATGTAGAGGAAGATCAGCGCCCAGAAATGCACGATGGACAGCCGATAGGAGTAGATCGGCCGGCCCGTGCGCTTCGGGATGAAGTAATACATGATGCCGAGGAAGCCGGCGGTGAGGAAGAAACCCACGGCGTTGTGGCCGTACCACCACTGGATCATCGCGTCCTGCACGCCGGCCCAGACGATCACCGACTTCGGCGAGAAGACCGAGATCGGAATCTCGACATTATTGCCGAGCACCAGCACGGCGACCGTCACGATGAAAGCGAGGTAGAACCAGTTCGCCACATAGATATGCGGCTCGGCGCGGCGCGCGAGGGTGAAGAGATAGACGAGGAGATAAACCACCCAGACGACGACGAGCCAGAGGATCGCGTACCATTCCGGCTCGGCATATTCATGCCCGCGCGTGACGCCGAGCAGATAGCCCGTGCCGGCGATCAGGATGAAGAAATTATAGCCGAGCACGACGAACCAAGGCGCGAGATCGCCGGCGATGCGGGCGCGGCTCGTGCGCTGCATGACGTAGAAGGACGTGGCGAGCAGCACATTGCCGCCGAAAGCGAAGATCACCGCGGAGGTGTGCAGCGGCCGCAGACGCCCGAAGTTGATCCAGGGAAGATCGAGATTGAGCGCGGGATACGCCAGCTCCAAAGCGAGATAAAGCCCGACAAGAAAGCCCGCGACGCCCCAGAACAGCGCGGCGATCGAGGTAAATTTGATCGGTCCGTAATTATAGTTCGGTCGGCCGTTGATCGTGAGCGGAGGAGCCGCGGCGTCCCTGGCGCGGAAACGCAAAATGATCGCGACGACGGCGCCGAGCGACCCAAGCGCGAAAAGCGCCGCGTGAAAAGCATAAGCGGGAGTATAAGCCTTGGTGGCGATGAAGCCGGACGCAATGGCCAAGGCTACGAAAACGGCGCTAAGGGATAGCTCGCCGAAAGTCATTTGCTTGGGGAGGGGGTGGGTACGCTC
>DAIDAU010000252.1 GCA_027310465.1 Rhodocyclaceae bacterium | reverse complement strand
GATCTGTCCGGCGGCCTCGAAGAGCTTTGCCGTTTTGAAGCGGATGACGCGCAGATATTCGTCGACCTCGATGTCGGCGTTGTGGCAGTTCATCAATTGGAGGACTTCGCCTTCGGCGATCACGTTGGTGGCCGCCGCCAGCACCGCCATGATGCGCATGCTGCCGACGGAGACCATCATCTGGAAGGCGCGCGAATAGAGGAAATCGCCGACCAGCACGCTCGCGGCGTTGCCGAACATGGCATTGGCGGTGTCGCGGCCGCGCCGCAAATCGGACGCGTCGACGACGTCGTCGTGAAGCAGCGTCGCCGTATGGATGAATTCCACCACGGCCGCCAGTTCGTGATGCTGGGTTCCCTGGTAGCGCGTCGCGCCGGCCGCGAGCAGCACCAGCGCCGGCCGCATGCGCTTGCCGCCGCTGTTGACGATGTATTCCGCCACCTGGCGCACGAGCACGACGTCCGAATGCAACTGGCGGCGAATCACCGCGTCGACCGCCCGCATGTCTTCGGCGATCAGGCTGTAGAGGGCGTCGTGACTCACGGAATTCGTAGAACTTCTGGCTGAGGAAGGCGCGATAGTAGGCGCGGCACCCCCGCCCGTCAATGACGGGCCGCAATTTCAATAAGTTCATTGACTTGCGGAATGGTCGCCGCTAGAATGCGCGGTTCCTCGTAACACCCTGTTCAATTCACGGAGTCCACACATGTATGCGGTCATAAAAACCGGCGGCAAGCAGTATCGCGTCGTCGCCGGCGAGAAGATCAAGGTAGAACAGATACCGGCAGAAGTGGGCGCGGAAATCACGCTGGACCAGGTGCTCATGGTCGGCGAAGGCGAGTCGGTGAAAGTCGGCGCGCCCATCGTCGCAGGTGCCAAAGTGACAGCCACGGTAATCGCGCAAGGCCGGCATCCGAAGATCAACATCTTCAAGATGCGTCGTCGCAAGCACTATCGCAAGAACCAGGGCCATCGCCAGAATTTCACCGAGATCCAGATCGGCGAGATCACGGCCTAACAGGAGTCCAGAGACATGGCACACAAAAAGGCAGGCGGCAGTTCCCGCAACGGCCGCGATTCGGAAGCGCAACGGCTGGGCGTCAAGCGTTTCGGCGGCCAGTTGATCAACGCCGGCAGCATCATCGTGCGTCAGCGCGGCACCCAGTTCCATCCCGGCGAGAACGTCGGCATGGGCAAGGACCACACGCTGTTCGCGAAGGTGACGGGCACCGTCAAGTTCGTGGTCAAGGGCGCCGAAAAGCGCAAGACCGTTACCATCGTTCCGGCCGCCGCATAACGGGCTGCTGGTGTAGCGGAAAGCCCTATCCTCTGCGATAGGGCTTTTTCTTTTCTGAGCCATGAAATTCTTCGACGAAGCGAAAATCGAGGTCGTTGCCGGCGATGGCGGCAACGGCGTGGCGTCGTTCCGGCGGGAGAAATTCATTCCCTTCGGCGGTCCCGACGGCGGCGACGGAGGCCGCGGCGGCAGCATCTATGCCGTCGGCGACTGCAACCTCAATACGCTGATCGACTACCGCTACAACCGTGTCTTCCGCGCACAGCGCGGCGAGAACGGGCGCGGTTCGGACTGCTACGGCAAGGGCGGCGAGGACCTAGTGCTGCGCGTGCCGGTCGGTACCGTTTTCACCGATCTCGCCACCGGCGAAGTCGTCGCCGACCTGGATGCCGACGGCAAGCGCGCGCTCATCGCGAAGGGCGGCCAAGGCGGGCTCGGCAACCTGCATTTCAAGACCAGCACCAATCGCGCGCCGCGCAAGTGCACGCCCGGCGAGGAAGGCGAGCGCCGGGAGCTGCGGCTCGAGCTGAAGATCCTGGCCGACGTCGGACTACTCGGACTGCCGAATGCCGGCAAGTCGACCTTCATTCGCGCCGTGTCGGCCGCCAAGCCGAAGGTTGCCGACTATCCTTTCACGACGCTGCATCCCAATCTCGGCGTGGTGCGCGTGGACGCCAATCGCAGCTTCGTCATCGCCGACATCCCGAGTCTCATCGAAGGCGCGGCCGAAGGGGCCGGGCTGGGCCACCAGTTCCTGCGCCATTTGCAGCGCACGCACCTGCTGCTGCATCTCGTCGACATCGCCCCGTTCGACCCCGATGCCGATCCCGCCCATGACGCCAAGGCGATCGTCAAGGAACTGAAGAAATACGACGCGGCGCTCTACCGCAAGCCGCGCTGGCTCATCATCAACAAGATCGACCTGCTGCCCGAGGACGAGCGCGAGAAGCGGATCGCCGCATTCCTCAAGGGCTTCGGCAAGGTCGAGCGGCATTTCGCCATTTCCGCCATCGACGGCTCGGGCTGCCGCGAGTTAAGCTTCGCCATCATGGAACATCTCGAACAGGTCCGGCGCAATGAGAACGCGCATCGCGCAGAGTAAGCGCCTCGTCGTCAAGGTCGGCAGCGCCTTGGTGACCAACGACGGCGCGGGGCTCGCGCATGAATTCATCGCCGATTGCGCGCAGCAGATCGCGGCGCTTCACGCCGAGGGCCGCGAAGTCCTGCTGGTCTCGTCCGGCGCCATCGCGGCGGGCATGCAGCGCCTGGGGTGGAAGTCACGCCCGCAAGCCATGCACGATCTCCAGGCCGCCGCAGCGGTCGGCCAGATGGGGCTGGCGCAGGCGTATGAGACGACCTTCATCCGCCACGGCCTCAAGGCAGCGCAGATCCTGCTGACGCACGAGGATCTCTCCGACCGCGCCCGCTACTTGAACGCGCGCAATACGCTGCATGCCTTGCTCGGCTATGGCGTGGTCCCGATCATCAACGAGAACGACACCGTCGTGACCGACGAGATCAAGTTCGGCGACAACGACACGCTCGGAGCGCTCGTCGCCAACCTCGTCGAGGCCGATGCGCTGATCATATTGACCGACCAGGCCGGGCTGTACACCGCCGATCCGCGCCAGGATCCCGCCGCCACGTTGATCGCCGAGGGTCCGGCGCAAGACCCGCGCTACGCAGCGATGGCCGGCGGCGCCGGCAGCGCGATCAGCAAGGGCGGCATGATCACCAAGGTGCGCGCCGCCCAGCGTGCCGCGCGCAGCGGCGCGCACACGCTGATCGTCGGCGGACGCGAGCCGGAGGCACTGCGGCGGGCGGCACAGGGCGAAGTCGTCGGTACCCTGCTCTACGCCACCGAGTCGCCGCTTGCCGCTCGCAAGCAATGGCTGGCCGATCACCTGCAGCTGGCCGGAACGCTGGTTCTCGATGCGGGAGCCGTAAAGGCGCTGCAAGACGGGCGCAGCCTCTTGCCCATCGGCGTGACCGCCGTCGAAGGCGAGTTCGAGCGCGGCGCCGCCGTCGCGTGCCGCGCGCCGAACGGCAAGGAATTGGCGCGCGGCCTGACCAACTACTCGAGTTCCGAAGCCCGGCGCATTGCGCGGCATGCCACGCAAGAGATCGAGGCACTGCTCGGCTACGTCGACGAGGAAGAGTTGATCCACCGGGACAATTTGGTGCTGCTTTAGCAGCACCAAATTGCGGCGCAGGCTAATCTGGCGAAGCTAGGTCAAGGTGCGCAGCACCGGCCGTAGCCACAATCCGCGCACGAAAAAAAAGGCCCTGGTGTAGCACCAGGGCCGAATCCAGCCAGTAGGGGCTGGAGGAGGAGGCGGTACGAAGCGAAGCGTCGCGCTTAGGCGGCCTTCTTCGCCTTCGAAGCGGAAGCGCCGACGGCCTTCACGGTCGCGCTCGTCGCGGCGGCGACGTTGGCTTCGGTGATCTCGGCGACCTGCTTGGCGGCTTTCGTGAGCGTGTCGTAGGCGGAGTTCGCGGCGGCGATCGCGGACTTGACGGCGGCGACAGCGACATCGGAGCCGGCCGGCGCGTTCTTGGCGGCCTTGTCCAGTGCGCTGGCGACGTTCTTGTTCACTTCGGCGAACTGCGCTTCGAAAATCTTGCTGAACTCTTCCTGGGTCTGCGTGGCGATCTCGTAGAGGCTGCGCGAATAGGCGATCGCCTTGTCGAGCGCCGGCTGGGCGAGCGAGCCTTGCAGGCCGACGAGTTCCTGGGCGTCCTTGGCGGCCATCAGCGTCTTGGCCGTGGAAACGGATTCTTCCAGCAGGGTGCGTGCGGTGTTCAGGTTCAGGGCGGCAATGCGTTCCGCGCTGGCGAAGGCGGTGTTGGCGAGAGTCAGGGCAGTCTCGACGTTGGCCTTGTTGGCAGCGGCGAACTGTTCAGGCGTGTAGTTCATGGCGGGTCTCCGGGAGTAGGTTCAATACGTGGTACTTGGTATTACCTGCGGCGACGCTTCCATCCGGCCACTGGACCGGCTTCAAAGCGCGATATTGCACTGCAACACGACTCGATTATAGGGACGGAAGAATCGATGTCAAGAACTTTTTGCTGCAATGCACAACAAAAAGTTGAATCGCCGCATAACTGTCATGGAATCAACCGGATACCGTCTTTCTTCGGCGGCTGCAAGGCGATTCTCCGTGTCGCTGATGGTGCGCCGCGGGTGAGCTCCCTCGGGACGGTCAGCGGTTGCTGAAGTTCGGCTTGCGCTTGTCGAGAAAGGCCGCCATGCCTTCCTTTTGGTCCGCCGTGCCGAAAGTCGCATGGAAGCTGCGCCGCTCGAACAGCAATCCTTCGGCGAGCGAGGATTCGAAGGCGCGGTTGATGGATTCCTTGATCATCATGATCGCCGGCAGCGAAAATCCAGCGATCGTTTGAGCGGCTGCCAGCGTTTCCTCCAACAGCTTGTCGGCCGGGATGACCCGCGCCACCAGCCCGCAACGCTCGGCCTCGGCGGCATCCATGAATCGGGCGGTGAGGCACAGGTCCATCGCCTTCGCCTTGCCGACCGCACGCGGCAGGCGCTGCGTGCCGCCGGCGCCCGGCAGGATGCCGAGCTTGACTTCCGGCTGGCCGAACTTCGCGGTGTCCGCCGCGAAGATCATGTCGCACATCATCGCGAGTTCGCAGCCGCCGCCCAGCGCGAAGCCGGCGACCGCGGCGATGACGGGCTTGCGGCAGCGGGCGACGCTCTCCCAGTTGCGCGTGATGAAGTTGCCCAGATAGGCGTCCATGTGCGAGAAGTCTTTCATCGCGGCGATGTCGGCGCCCGCCGCAAAAGCCTTTTCGGAGCCCGTTACGACGATGCAGCCGATATTCGCGTCCGCCTCGAAGCCGGCGAGCGCCGCCCCGATCTCGTCGACGAGCTCGTCGTTGAGCGCGTTGAGCGCCTTCGGCCGGTCGAGCGTTATCAATCCGACTTTGCCGACGACTTCCGCGCGGATGTTCTGGTAGGCCATGTCTACTCTTCCTGTCGGGGATGGGCGATCTCGGTCGCCGATCTGAGCGGCGCCGTCGCATTCGCCGCCGGCGCTGGCTGTGCCTTGGGCGCGTCCGGGCCGTTGCGCGGCTGGATGATCACGTGCACGCGCCCCGGTTTGCCCTTCGACGCCGCGGTCGTGCCGTTCGGCCCGCTCGTGACGACGTAGTTCTCGGTGTCGCCGTTGTATTGGATGTATTGCCCGCGCACCTCGTCCTGGCCGCTCTTGACGTAGGCGCGATTGAACAGTTGCGTGATGTCGGTCTTGGCGTCATGCTCGAGACGCTCGGCCTCGCCGTCGACGTACTCGTCCTTGCCTTCGCGCTTCTGGCGGAAATGGGCGAGGCCGCCGGCGCCGCCGTAGGCCACGCCGCGCTGGTAGCCGTCGGCATCCTGCGTCACGACGAGCTTGTCGGTACGGATGACCAGCGTGCCGCGCACGAGCTGGACGTTGCCCTCGAGGATGTGCACCTTCTGCGCGTCGTCGACCGTGATGCGATCGGCCTCGAGGTTGACGGGCTTGTCCTTGTCGGCCTTCTCGGCGAAAGCGGCGGGCGCCGCGAGGGCGAGGGCCGTCAGGACGACCCCGGAGAGCGCGGCGGCCCGGCTACTTCTTTCCATGTGCGGCATCCGTCTGGCTGATTGGTTTCTTCTGGTAGATCGTTCCCGACGCCCGGCCGTAGAGGACCGAGATCTGCGTCTTGTCGTTCGACTCCATGCCGCTTCCGTGCATGACCGATTGTCCTTGCGTGATCACGACCGGCGCATCGGTGTGCGCGAAGTTGTCGTCGGGCACCGCATAAAGCACCTGCGTCGCTATCTCGGTCGGCGGATCGCCGTTCAGTCCCTCGCGCACGACATGCACGTTGCCGTCGAGCCTGACGTGCTTGCCGTCCTTGTCGAGCCAGGCCTTGTCCGACCAGACGTGCACGGGCGGCGTCCGCAGGTACGTCAGCTTGGGCCCGATCGCCTCCGTGCTGTCGTCGTCCGGGTAATGTAGCATCTTTTCTCCGGTGAGAAAGTGCTGCAGCTTCCCCATGTCATCGAAGCGGCGCACCGTGAAATGATCCACGATGTAGTCGGGGTCGTGGCGCTGCTTGCCCTCGCGGCTTTCGCCGATTTCCGTCGCACGATTCAGCCAGAAAGTGCCTGCCGCCAGCAGGCTCAAGACGGCGATCGGAAACAGGGCCGCGCCGGTGTGCTTCATGCGAGGTAGGCCGCGTAGGCGTCGTCGAGCTTGCCCTGGGCGCGCAGGATGAATTCGCAGACCTCGCGCACCGCGCCGCCGCCCGCCGCCTCCTGCGCCACGTAGTCGGCGCAGCGCCGTGCCGTGAGATGGGCGTCGGGAACGGTGGCGGAAAACGCGCAAGCCTTCATGACCGCCACATCGACGATGTCGTCGCCCATGTAGCCGGCCTGCGAGAAGTCGAGCCCCTGCCGTTCCAGCAGCTCGGCCATCGCGGCGCGCTTGTCGGCGACGTTCTGGCGGACGATCTCGATGCCCAGGTTCGCCGCCCGCTGCGCGACGATCTCCGAGTCGCGGCCGGTGATGATGGCGATCGCGATGCCGGCGCGCTGCAGCATCTTCAGGCCGAGGCCGTCGCGCGTGAAGAACGCCTTCATCTCGTCGCCGCGCGGGCTGAAGTAGAGACGGCCGTCGGTCATCACGCCGTCGATGTCGAAGCCCATGAGCCGCACGCGCGCGGCCTTGTCGCTGGCCGGCATCAGACCACCTTGGCGCGGAACAGGTCGTGCATGTTGAGTGCGCCGACGAGGCTGCCGGCGGTGTCGATGACCAGCAGCTGGGTGATGCGGTAGCGCTCCATCATCTCCACCGCCTCGACCGCCAGCCGCAGGGGTTCGATGGTGCGCGGCCCGGCCGTCATGACTTCCGCCACCGCCACGCTGCGCAGGTCGCCGCGCTTTTCCATGGCTCGGCGCAGGTCGCCGTCGGTGAAGATGCCCGTCAGCCGGCCGGAACGATCGCGCACCGCCGTCATGCCGAGGCCGCCGCGGCTGACCGTCAGCAGGGCGTCGACGACGGGCGTTCGTTCCTCGACCCACGGCACCTGGTCGGCCGGCCGCATGACGTCGGCAACGTGGGTCAGCAGCTTGCGTCCCAAAGCGCCGCCGGGATGCGAGCGCGCGAAGTCCTCGGCGCCGAAGCCGCGCGCGTCGAGCAGCGCCACGGCCAGCGCGTCGCCGAGCGCCAGCGCCGCGGTGGTGCTCGCCGTCGGCGCGAGATTCAGCGGGCAGGCTTCTTCCCGCACGCGGGCGTCGAGATGGACGTCCGCTTCCTGGGCCAGCGACGAGCCGGCATTGCCCGTGATGGCGATCAGCCGGCCGCCCTGGCGCTTGATGAGGGGAACGATGGTCAGCAGCTCGTCGTTCTCGCCCGAGTTCGATATGGCGATGACGACGTCCTCGTGCGTGATCATGCCGAGATCGCCGTGCACGGCCTCCGCGGCATGCACGAAATAGGCGGGCGTCCCGGTGCTCGCCATGGTGGCGGCGATCTTGCGCGCGATGTGCCCGGACTTGCCGATGCCGCTGACGATGACGCGGCCCTGGCTGCCGAGGACCAGATCGACCGCGCGGCGGAAGTCGGGCCCGAGGCGCTCGGCCAGCGCAGTGACGGCCTCGGCCTCGATCGACAGGACGCGCTTGGCCATGGCAACGGCGCGGGAGGAATCTGGAGTCATGGGCCTATCGTTTATGATTGACCGGAAATTATAACGTCTGGGCCCCATGAACACCCTGCAACTCGTCCTGTTGCTGCTCGGCGCATCGGTCGTCGTGGTAGCGCTGTTCCGCGCCCTCGGCCTGCCGCCGATCCTGGGGTATCTGCTGGTCGGCGCGATCACCGGCCCGCATGCGTTCGGACTGCTGCCGGCCGACGAGGGTGCGCGCCAGCTCGCCGAATTCGGCGTCGTTTTCCTGATGTTCACCATCGGGCTCGAGTTCTCGCTGCCGCGGCTGTTCGCCATGAAGCGCATCGTCTTCGGCCTCGGCCTGGCGCAGATGGCCGCCACCATGGCGCTGACCGCGGCGCTGGCCGTTGCCTTCGGCCTCTCGTGGTCAGCCGGCGTCGCCCTGGGCGGCCTGCTCGCCATGTCGTCGACGGCGATCCTGTCCAAGCTGCTGGCCGAGCGGCTCGAGCTTGATTCGGCGCACGGCCGCGAGGTGATGGGCGTGCTGCTGTTCCAGGACCTGGCGGTCGTTCCGCTGCTGATCGTCATTCCGGCGCTGTCCGAATCGGCCAAGGAGCTGGCGCGCGAGCTCGCGGTCGCCGGCATCAAGGCCAGCGTCGTGCTGGGCCTCGTCCTGTTCCTCGGGCAGCGCCTGATGGGCGCGTGGTTCTATGTGGTCGCGCGGCGCAAGTCGGGCGAGCTGTTCATGCTCAACGTGCTGCTGGTGACGCTGGCGCTGGCCTGGCTGACCGAACTGACCGGCCTGTCGCTGGCCCTGGGCGCCTTCATCGCCGGCATGCTGATCTCCGAAACCGAGTTCCGCTACCAGGTCGAGGAGGACATCAAGCCCTTCCGCGACGTCCTGCTCGGCCTGTTCTTCATCTCGATCGGCATGATGCTCGACTTTCGCGCCATCGCCGGCGAATGGATCGAGGTGTTGGCGGTCCTGACGCTGCTCCTGGCAGGCAAGCTGGCGGTGGCCGGCCTGCTGTCGCGTGTCTTCGGCGCTGCGCCGGGCACGGCGCTGCGCACCGGATTGTGGCTGTGCGGCGGCGGCGAATTCGGCTTCGTGCTGCTGGCGGAGGCAGCCGATGCCGGCGTGCTGCACGCCCAGGTGGTGCAGCCGATGCTGGCCGCGCTGGTGCTGTCGCTGGTGCTGGCGCCGCTCATCGTGCATTTTTCCGATCGCATCGTGCTGCGCTTCGTCGCCTCCGAGTGGCTGCTGCGCTCGATGCAGCTGACGCAGATCGCCGCGCGCACGGTGACCGCCGAGAAGCATGCGATCCTCTGCGGCTACGGACGCACCGGCCAGCACCTGGCGCGCTTCCTCGAGAGCGAAGGCATCTCCTACGTCGCGCTCGACAGCGACCCCGAGCGCGTGCACGCGGCCGCGGGCGCCGGCGAACCCGTGGTGTACGGCGATTGCACGCGCAGCGAAATCCTGTTGGCGGCGGGCCTCAAGCGCGCCAACGTGGTGGTCATCACCTTCGCCGACCTGGAAGCGGCGCTGCGCGCGCTCGACCGCATCCGCCAGGTGCGCAGCGACATTCCCGTCGTCGTGCGAGCGCGCGAGCAGGACGATTCGGAGCGGCTGTTCGCGGCCGGCGCGGCCGAAGTGGTGCCGGAGGCGCTCGAGTCGAGCGTCATGCTCGCCACCCACGCCCTGGCGCTGCTCGGCGTGCCGATGCACCGCGTCATCAAGCGGCTGCGCGAGCTGCGCGAGAAGCACTACGAACTGCTGCGCGGCTTCTTCCACGGCGCCAGCGACGCCGGCGACCAGCTTCACGACGCGCAGCAGCCGCGCCTCAAGGCGATCTCGATCGGGCCGGGCGCCTACGCCGTCGGCCGCACCTTGGGCGAGCTGCAGCTCGAAGCCATGGGGGCGCGCATTTCGGCGGTGCGCCGGCGCAGCCGGCGCGGCCTCGTCGTCGCGCCGGAGCTTTGCATCGAGACTGACGACGTGGTCGTCGTGCTCGGCCTGCGCGAAGCGCTGACGAAATGCGAGGAGCGTCTGCTGCGCGGCGGTCAGAAGCCCATGCAGAGCGTGTAGGGCATGTCGTTGTCGATGCCGTCGACGCCGCTCGTGGCGATGCCCGCCGCAGCCGTCGCCGCGGTGCTTGACATCGCCTGGACGGCTCCGGTGGCCGTGTTGCCGTCGTCGAGCGCGATGTCGATCTGCTTGACGAACTTGCCCACGATGCCGCGCGAGCAGACGACATGCGTGCCCCGCAGCGTGGCGATGGGCGAGTTGCTGCCCGACGTGATGCCGAGCTGGCCGCCCACCGCGTTGTGCGGCAGGTAGTCGGGATCGTTGACGTTCGTCGGTCCGGTGGCGAGTCCCGCCAGGCGGACGTGCTGCCAGAAGCGGAACGACTCGTCGCTCTTCGTCGTGCTGTTCCAGGCGCCTTCGATGATGCCGTTGCCCTGCACCTCGTCGGCGCTCGTCGCCTTGCAGCTCGAGGGGCAGAGCTTGCTGCCCAAATGAGCGTCCACGCCGGCGTCGTCGCCGGGAAGCGCCTTGAACTTGTCCTGATAGGCGTAGACGTAGAGCGGGATGTTGCGGAAGTCGCTGCTCAGGTTCTTCACCTTGGCGTTGTCGATCAGTTCCTGCCCCTTCATCACGCCGCCGAGCATGAGGCCGACGATGATCAGCACGATGGCGATCTCGACGAGCGTGAAGCCGGTTTGCCTGCTTGCCATCTC